>NZ_JAYRLZ010000431.1:0-2168 GCF_041904975.1 Chitinimonas sp.
GGGGGGGCTCGCCCCGCTTCTGCGAGGCTGGCAATCGGCTACAGCAATTTAACGGCCGAGTTCAGCGCTGCGCCATCAAGCGCTGCACGGTATTCATCATGCTTTCTGCCGCCTCGCGCACCGGGTGGTTCGGGTAGCGGGCCAGCAGATGGGTAAGGATGCGGGCGGCGCCGGCGTCGTCGTTGCGGTATTCGCACAGGATGCGTGCACCGAGCAGGTAGATTTCCGGGATATCGGCATGGCCGACATAGCGCTTGTCGAAGCCCTTGATCAGGCGCAGCGCGCCATCGACCAGGCGCGCTTCCAGCATCGCCTTGGCCAGTGGCAACACCGACGCCGATCGTTCCGGCTGGTAGTCGGGAATGCGTCGCTGTAGCGATTCGACCATGCGTGCCGCCTGCAACATGCGGTTTTCCGCCAGCAGGAAAGCGATATAGCGGTTGCCATGCTCCAGCAGCTCCTTGCCGGCATCGGCTTCGGCTACCAGCATCTTGTGCAGGCGCTCGTTCACGTCGATATCGAAGCGATAGTCGCGCCACAGCTCGCGCAGGCGCTGCAGTGCCTCCGCCTGCTGGCCCTCGCGGATCAGCTCGCTCACTTCGCGCAGGGCCAGCGCCTTGGCGTCGAGCGGTACGCCGCCCTGGCCTTGTTCGCCAAAGTGGCGCGCCACATCGGTGCCGGCCTCTTCGTGGTATTGGTACAGGGTGTAACCCATCAAACGCGCCATCACGGCGGCGAAGTAGGCGGCGACAAAGCCGGCAAGCGGCACCTGCACCAGCTCGGGCAGATGCGGGAATACATAGCCGGCCACCATGGCATTGCCGCCCACCAGCAGCAGGAGCAAGCCACTCAGTCCCAGATAAGGCAGACCCATACCGCTGACCAGCCGCCACAGGCGTTCCGGGTTGAGTGCTTCCATCATGCTGTCGCTCACCGCCAGGATCATGGTGCTGGCCGGCCATAGCAGGGCCAGCACGATGCCCCAGGCGCTGGCTGCCACCGGTCCGGCCACGGTGGCCACCATAAATACGGTAAAAGTAGCGACGAAGATCACGGCAATCTGCTTGTAAGCCAGATACTTGCCGCCATGCCCGGCTTCGATGCCGGCCGGGCTGTCTTCCAGATAACCGATGGCGGTCTTTTCCAGCACGCGAAAGGCAAAGCGCGCACACACGGCCCAGGCGGCAAAACGGGCGATCAGGCTCAGCGGCATGAACAGCCATTCACCGAGCGCCGATAGCAGCGCGACGCCCAAGCAGGTGAGCAAGGGGTCGATATTGAACGGGTAGAGAAAAAACGAGGGAAAGCATTCCCAGTACGGCGTAATGCCGGGCTGCTTATGGGCAATCGCCATGAATCAGACTTTCTGCTTGACCGGTTTTTTCCAGCCGGCAATCGATTTCTGGCCGCGAGCGCGGCAGATGGTCAGGGCATCGGCCGGCGCATCGAGGGTAATGGTGGAGCCGGCGGCAATATAGGCGCGGTCGGCAATGGTGATCGGCGCTACCAGCTGGCTGTCACTACCGATAAAGGCATCGTCGCCAATGGTGGTGACAAACTTGTTGGCACCATCGTAATTGCAGGTAATCACGCCGGCCGAGATATTCACCCGCTCGCCAATGACGGCGTCGCCAAGATAGGCGAGGTGACCGGCCTTGCTGCCATTGCCAAGCCGCGCCTTCTTGAGTTCGACAAAATTGCCGATATGCACGCGCTCGCCCAGCACCGAATCCGGCCGTACGCGCGCAAACGGGCCGAGGTCGGAGTGGCTGCCGACCACGCTGTCTTCGATCACCGTATTGGCCTTGACCACAACGCCGTCGCCGAGCGTCACATTTTTCAGATAAACATTCGGGCCGATCTTGACGCCATGGCCTAGCTCGATGCGGCCTTCCAGGATTACATTCACATCGATCTCGACATCCTGGCCGTGGCTGAGGCTGCCACGCAGATCAAAGCGTTCCGGGTCGAACAGGGTGACACCGGCGGCCATCAGCCGCTGCGCCTGGCGGCGCTGGTAGGCGCGCTCCAGCGCCGCCAGCTGCAGTTTATCGTTGACGCCGGCGGTCTCTACCGCGTCATCGGTCAACTCGCCCAGCACCGGCACGCCATCGGCACCCGCCATGGCGATGATATCGGTCAGGTAGTACTCGCCACTGGCAGTGGCG
>NZ_JAYRLZ010000124.1:0-12098 GCF_041904975.1 Chitinimonas sp.
TAAATGTAGTCCGCCTGAATTTTTCCCATGGCAAGGCGGAAGACCATATCGGTCGCGCCCAGTTGGTGCGTGATGTGGCTGCACAGCTGGGCTTGCCGGTCGCCATCATGGTCGATCTGCAAGGCCCGAAGATCCGCGTTGGCAAGTTTGAAAAGAACAAGATCAACCTGGAGCCCGGCCGCAGCTTTGTGCTTGATGCAGCATGCGAAATCGGCAATGAGGAGCGGGTCGGCTTGGACTACAAGGAGCTGCCGCGTGATGTGGAGCCTGGCGCGGTATTGCTGCTCGATGATGGTCGCCTGGTGCTCGATGTGGAAAGCGTGCAGGGCAGTGCCATTCATACCCGGGTGCGGGTGGGTGGGGTGCTCAGCAATAACAAGGGCATCAACCGCCAGGGTGGTGGTTTGTCGGCACCGGCGCTGACCGCCAAGGATATGGACGATATCAAGGTGGCGGCGCAGCTCGATGCCGACTACGTGGCGGTGTCCTTCCCCAAGAGCAGCGCCGATATGTATATGGCCCGCACCCTGATACATGCGGCCGGTAGCCGCGCCCAGGTGGTGGCGAAGATCGAGCGCACCGAGGCGATTGCCAATCTGGAAGAGCTGATCGATGCCTCGGATGTGATCATGGTGGCGCGCGGTGATCTGGCGGTGGAAGTGGGCGATGCGGCGGTGCCGGCCCTGCAAAAACGCATGATCCGGCTGGCGCGCGACAAGAACAAACTGACCATTACCGCCACCCAGATGATGGAATCGATGATCAGCAGCCCGGTGCCGACCCGTGCCGAGGTCAGCGATGTTGCCAATGCAGTACTCGATGGCACCGACGCGGTGATGTTGTCGGCCGAAACGGCGGCCGGCAAGTATCCGATCGAAACGGTGGAGGCCATGGCGCGGGTGTGTGTCGAGGCGGAAAAGTCGTCCGACTATCGTCTGGATCGCGATGTGCTCAATCGCGAATTCATCCGCGTCGATCAATCCATTGCCATGGCGGCCTTGTTTACCGCCAACCATCTCAAGGTGAAGGCGATTGTGGCGCTGACCCAGACCGGCGCCACCGCCCTGTGGACCAGCCGGGTCAATTGCGGGGTGCCGATTTACGCCATGACGCCGGAAGTGGGCACCTATCGCAAGCTTTCGCTATACCGCGATGTCTACCCGATGATGCTGGCCCACAATGGTGACCAGAAATCCCTGCTGGTGTCGGCTGAACTGACCCTGTTGCAACAAGGGCTGGTGCAGCCGGGCGATTTGCTGGTGGTGACGGTCGGCGATGCGGTCGGCCAGATGGGTTCGACCAATACCATGAAGATTGTACGGGTATCGGCCAAGGATTGAGGCAGCGCCGGCTACTGTTGTGCCCGGCTGCCGCCATTTTCCTAAAGACTGGCCAGTGCCACCCGGTTGCGGCCGGACTTGCGCGCCAGTTCCAGTGCAGCGGTGGCCGAGGCCAATAGTGCATGCCCACCGCCGATATGGCCAGGCTCGCTGGCGGCCACGCCAAAGCTGCCGGTGAGTGCCAGGGCAGGCTCGATCGGGTTGGGTTTGCGCTCCAGTCGTCCACGCAGGGTTTCGGCCAAGGTGGCCGCGCCTTCGGGCGTGGTATTGGGCAAGATGATGCAGAACTGATCGCCCGCCATGCGGCCTGCGGTGTCGGTATTGCGCAGCGACTGGCGCAACAGGCGGCCAACGCGTGCCAGCATGGCATCGCCACAATCGCGACCCAACTGGGCATTGATGTCATCGAGTTGATCGAGGCTGAACAGAACCAGCGCCATGCAAAGACCAAAGCGTTGTGCCCTGTCGTATTCTTCATCGATCTTGGCCAGCAACCAGGGACGGTTGGGCAGGCCGGTCAGGGTATCGAGCCGGGTAGCCCGCTCATTGTCCAGTAGCGCCGCTTCCAGGTGCCTGCGCTGCCGTCGCCATTCCACCAGTGCCGATGTCTGCTGCCCGAGCTGCAACAGCCAGTCGCGCTGCTCGGCATCGAGCAAGCGCGCGCGATGATCCAGCAGGCTGAGCACGCCGATTGGCTTGCCTTCCGGCGTGCGCACCGGCGTGGCGGCATACATGCGAAATCCATGGCCGCTGCGGGTGAGCGGATGCTGTGCGGTGCGCGGGTCGGCATGCAGGTCGGCGATATTCACCAACTCTTCTTCGCCGAGCGCCAGATCACCATAGGTACTGGCGCGTGGCAGCTGCATAAAGGGCAGGTAGTCGAGCGTGGCCTTGATCCACACCGTGTCGCGATCAATAAAGGCGACAAAGGCTTGCGGCACATCGCACAATTTGGCAGCAGCGCGCACGACAAAGTCAAAGTCGTGGTTTTCCGGCCCATCGAGCGAGCCGCTATCGTGCAGGGCGGCTACGCGCTGTGCTTCGGCATCGAAGAGTTCACTTGGATTCATGGCTTCCCCCAATCACAGGCAGGACCTGATGGCTGGCTGTTTTGATCTTGGACTGACGTACAGAGACTAGCGGGAAGCGCATGATTTTGCTGCGTCGAGCCGGTCGATTACGGGAAATCCATGATGCGCCGGGCTCGCTTTGCCGTTGTTTTTGCAACGCTCGCAGCCTGCCCCAGCACAAAAAAACAGCCGGCGCAGGGCCGGCTGTGTGGTGCGATGTGAACTACTTTTTTCTGACCGGCGGCAAGTCGGTGCAGCTTCCTTCGGCTGCCTCGGCCGCGAGGCCAATCGACTCGCCCAGCGTCGGGTGCGCGTGGATGGTCTTGCCGATATCGACTGCATCGGCGCCCATTTCGATGGCGAGGCAGATTTCACCGAGCATATCGCCGGCATGGGTGCCGACCATGGCACCGCCGATGATGCGATGGGTTTCCGCATCGAAAATCAGTTTGGTAAAGCCTTCATCGCGGCCATTGGCGATGGCGCGACCGCTGGCCGCCCACGGGAACACGCCTTTTTCGATCTTGATGCCTTGCTTCTTGGCTTCGTCCTCGGTCATGCCTACCCAGGCTACTTCCGGGTCGGTATAGGCTACGCCGGGGATGACGCGGGCGTCGAAGAAGGCCTTGTGGCCGGCGGCGTTCTCGGCCGCCACATGGCCCTCGTGCACCGCCTTGTGGGCCAGCATCGGCTGGCCGACCAGGTCGCCGATGGCAAAGATGTGCGGTACGTTGGTGCGCATCTGCTTGTCGACTTCGATAAAGCCGCGTTCGCTAACCGCCACGCCCGCCTTTTCGGCGCCGATCAGCTTGCCATTGGGCGCACGGCCAGCTGCTACCAGCACCATATCGTAGCGCTGCGGCTCCTTCGGCGCGCTGGCGCCCTCAAAGCTGACATAAATGCCGTCCGGCTTTGCTTCAACCGCCACGGTCTTGGTGTTCAGCATGATGTTGTCAAAGCGATGGGCATTCATCTTCTGCCACACCTTGACCAGATCACGATCGGCGCCTTGCATCAGGCCATCCATCATTTCCACCACGTCGAGCCGGGCGCCCAGGGTGGAATACACCGTGCCCATCTCCAGGCCGATAATGCCGCCGCCGATGATCAAGAGTTTTTTCGGCACTTCGCGCAGTTCCAGCGCACCGGTGGAATCGACAATGCGCGGGTCTTCCGGAATGAAGGGCAGTTTCACCACGCGCGAGCCAGCGGCAATGATGGCGTGCTTGAATTTGAGGACCTTCTTTTCGCCGGTCTTGTCCTGGCCCTCGCCAGCAGTCAGCTCGACCTCGACATGGTAAGGGTCGATAAAGCGACCGAGACCGCGCACCACCTCCACCTTGCGTGCCTTGGCCATGCCGGCGAGGCCGCCGGTCAGCTTGCCGATGACCTTTTCCTTGTAGCCGCGCAGGGCATCGAGGTCGATCTCCGGCTCGGCGAACTTGATGCCATTGGCAGCCAGATGTTTGACCTCGTCGATAACGGCGGCGTTGTGCAGCAAAGCCTTGGACGGGATGCAGCCGACATTGAGGCAGACGCCGCCAAGCGTGGCATAGCGCTCCACCAGCACGACCTTGAGGCCAAGATCGGCCGCGCGGAAGGCGGCCGAATAGCCACCGGGGCCGGCGCCAAGCACTAGCAGGTCGTAGTCGGCGTCGGCTGAGCCTTGGTACTGGCTCGCAGTGGCCGCGTTAGCTGAACCAGCCCCCTCTCCCCGGCCCTCTCCCGCAAGGGGAGAGGGGGCGGATGCCGGAGCGTTCACACTCCCTCCCCCTTGATGGGGGCGGGCTGGGGAGAGGGTGGGGCCAGAAGCGCTGGCCTCGATCAGCGCGATCACGCTGCCTTCGCTGATCTTGTCGCCGACCTTGATCTTCAGCTCTTTGATCACACCGCCGGCACTGGCCGGTACTTCCATGGTCGCCTTGTCGGTTTCCAGTGTCAGCAGCGAATCTTCCTTGGCGACGGTGTCACCGACCTTGACGAAGATTTCGATGACGTCCACATCTTTGTAGTCACCGATATCGGGGACTTTGAGTTCGATGGTGCTCATGCAATTCCTTTCGAGTGAAAGGTGAAACGTGAAAGGTGAAACGTGGCGTTCAGTCCATCACTGACGCAAACGTTTCACTTTTCACACGCCGCGTAGCGGCATCACGTTTCACGAATTCTCAAAGCATCAGCCGGCGAATGTCGCCGAGCACTTGTGACAGATAGGTGGTGAAGCGGGCTGCCGAGGCGCCGTCGATGACGCGGTGGTCGTAGCTCAGCGACAGCGGCAGCATCAGGCGCGGGGCGAATTCCTTGCCATCCCACACCGGCTTGATGCTCGACTTGGATACGCCGAGGATCGCCACTTCGGGTGCATTGACGATGGGTGTGAATGCCGTACCGCCAACCCCGCCGAGGCTGGAAATCGAGAAGCAGCCACCCTGCATCTCGGCTGGCAGCAGCTTGCCATCACGCGCCTTGGCCGCCAGTGCGCCGGTTTCGGTGGCGATGTCGATCAGGCTCTTCTTGTCGGCATCGCGTATTACCGGCACCACCAGGCCATTGGGCGTGTCGGCGGCAAAGCCGATATGGAAGTAGTGCTTGAGCACCAGGTTGTCGCCGTCGAGCGAGGCATTGAACTCGGGGAATTTCTTCAGCGCCGCCACCACTGCCTTGATGATAAAGGCCAGCGGCGTGAGCTTGAGATTCTGCTTCTTCAGCTCTTCGCCCATTTCCTTGCGGAAGGCTTCCATCTCGGTGATATCGGCTTCGTCGAACTGGGTGACGTGCGGAATCATCACCCAGTTGCGCGCCAGATTGGCACCGGAAATCTTCTTGATACGGCTGAGCGGCTTGCTTTCAACCGGGCCGAACTTGGCAAAGTCCACCTTGGGCCAGGGCAGCAGGTCGAGACCGGAACCATTGACTGGCGCGGCACCCGGTGCTGCAGCCGGGCTGCTCAGTACCGACTTGACGAAGGCTTGCACATCGCTGGCAATAATGCGGCCCTTGGGTCCTGAGCCCTTGACCCGGCCCAGATCGACGCCGAGTTCGCGGGCGAACTTGCGCACCGAAGGGCTGGCGTGTGCAGTTTTGAAGCCAGCCTCATCAACCTTGGCTGACGTTGGGGCTGGTGCGGCGATTGGGGCTGGCGCTGCTGCAGCAAGGGCCGGTGCTGGCGCAGCGGCGATCGCTGCAGCAGGCGCAGCTGCTGGCGTCGTAGCAGCTTCGCTGCCGGCGGTCGCCAAGGTCAGAATCAGCGTGCCTTCCGAGGCCTTGTCGCCCACCTTGATCGCCACGCTTTGCACCACGCCAGTGGCGGGCGAGGGGACTTCCATGCTGGCTTTGTCGGTTTCCAGGGTGATCAGCGAATCGTTGGCCTTGACGGTGTCGCCAGCCTTGACGAATACCTCGATCACATCGACGTCTTTGGAGTCGCCGATATCCGGTACCTTGACTTCGATGGTGGCGCTGGCGACAGCGGGTGCTGGCGCCGCGGCCGCAGGCGCAGGTGCGGCCGGAGCGGCGATTGGTGCGGAAATGGGTGCTGGGGCGGCAGCCGGTGCTGCGGCAACATCGCCAGCCTCAATCACTGCCACCACCACGCCTTCCGAGGCCTTGTCGCCGACTTTCAGGCGCACTTCCTTGACTACTCCGGCGGCATTGGCCGGCACTTCCATGGTGGCCTTGTCGGTTTCCAGGGTGATCAGGGAATCATCCTTCTTCACCACATCGCCGACCTTGACGAACACCTCGATGACATCGACATCCTTGTAGTCGCCGATGTCGGGTACTTTCAGTTCGATTTGATTGCTCATTTTCATCCTCCGTGAAACGTGATGCCGCTTCGCGGCGGTGAAATGTGAAACGTGGTGCAACACCACATTTCACCTTTCACGTTTCACTTTTCACAGGGTTTAGATAGTCCAAGGCGCCGGCTTGTTGCCGTCGATACCGTACTTGGCAATCGCTTCCGCCACCTTGGCGGCAGGGATCTTGCCGTCATCGGCCAGGGCCTTCAATGCGGCGATAGCGACGTAGTGACGGTTCACCTCGAAATGGCTGCGCAACTGCTCGCGGGTGTCGGAGCGGCCAAAGCCGTCGGTGCCAAGGACGACATAGCGGTTCGGCACATAGGCGCGGATCTGCTCGGCATAGAGGCGCATATAGTCGGTGGCGACCACCAGCGGCCCCTGCGTACCCTTCAGGCATTCGCTCACATAGGGCAGCTTGGGTGTGGCAGTCGGGTTGAGCAGATTGTGGCGCTCAGCCGCCTGGCCATCGCGGGCCAGCTCGGTGAAGCTCGGGCAAGACCAGATATCGGCCTGTACGCCCCAGTCGCTGCTCAGAAGCGCGGCGGCGGCAATCACCTCGGTGAGGATGGTGCCGGAGCCGGCCAGCTGCACGCGGATGTCGCCGGCGCCACCTGCCTTGAGCTGGTACATGCCCTTGATGATGCCGGCTTCGGCGCCGACCGGCATGGCCGGGTGCTCGTAGTTCTCGTTCATCAGGGTCAGGTAGTAGTAAACATCCTGCTGCTCGACATACATGCGGCGCATGCCGTCCTGGATGATCACGGCGACTTCGAAGCCGAAAGTCGGGTCGTAGCTGATGCAGTTGGGGATGGTGGCGGAGATCAGGTGCGAGTGACCATCCTCATGCTGCAGGCCTTCGCCATTCAGCGTGGTGCGGCCGGCGGTGCCGCCGAGCAGGAAGCCACGGGTACGCATATCGCCGGCGGCCCAGGCCAGATCGCCTACGCGCTGGAAGCCGAACATCGAGTAATAGATGTAGAACGGAATCATCGGCACGCCGTGCGTGCTGTAGCTGGTGCCGGCGGCAATCCAGTCGCTCATCGCGCCGGCTTCGTTGATGCCTTCCTGCAGGATCTGGCCGTCTTTCGATTCCTTGTAGAACATCAGCTGGTCGGCGTCTTGCGGCACATATTTCTGGCCTTCCTGGTTCCAGATGCCGACCTGGCGGAACAGGCCTTCCATGCCGAAGGTGCGCGATTCATCGGGCACGATGGGCACGATGTACTTGCCGATATTCTTGTCCTTCAGCAACTGGGTGAGCAGGCGCACAAAGGCCATGGTGGTGCTGTATTCGCGGCCTTCGCCCGAGCCCTTGAGCAAGGCATCGAAGGCCGATAACGCCGGCACCTCCAGCGAGTGCGATTTGGTACGGCGCTGCGGCAGATAGCCGCCCAGGGCCATGCGGTGCCCGCGCATATATTCGAGCTCGGCCGAGCCTTCTTCGAATTTGACGAAGGGTACCTTTTCAAGCTGGTCGTCCGGCACCGGAATGTCGAAGCGGTCGCGGAACTGCTTGATCGAATCGATATCGAGTTTCTTTTGCTGGTGGGTGATATTCATCGCCTCACCGGCCGAGCCCATGCCATAGCCCTTCACCGTCTTGGCCAGGATCACCGTGGGCTTATCAAGCGACTCGCTGGCAGCCTTGAAGGCGGCATAGATCTTGGCCGGGTCGTGGCCGCCGCGGTTCAGGTCCCAGATATCCTTGTCCGACCAGTCCTTGACCAGCTCCTTCAGTTCCGGGGTGTTGAAGAAGTGCTCGCGCACATAGGCGCCGTCGCGCGCCTTCATCACCTGGTATTCGCCGTCGACGATTTCCATCATGCGATGGGCAAGGATGCCCTTCTTGTCGCGGGCGAACAGGGCGTCCCACTTGGTGCCCCATACCAGCTTGATCACATTCCAGCCCGAGCCACGGAATTCGCCTTCCAGCTCCTGGATGATCTTGCCATTGCCACGCACCGGGCCGTCGAGCCGCTGCAGATTGCAGTTGATCACGAAGATCAGGTTATTGAGCTTTTCCCGGCCAGCCATGCCGATGGCGCCGAGCGACTCCGGCTCGTCCATCTCGCCATCGCCGCAGAATGCCCATACCTTGCGATTGCTGGTCTCGGCCAGGCCGCGGTCCTGCAGGTATTTCATGAAGCGGGCCTGGTAGATCGCCATCAAGGGGCCAAGGCCCATCGACACGGTGGGGAATTGCCAGAAGTCCGGCATCAGCCAGGGGTGCGGATAGCTCGACAGGCCCTTGCCGCCCACTTCCTGGCGGAAGTTGTTCATCTGCTCTTCGCTGATGCGGCCCAGCAGATAGGCGCGTGAATAGACGCCGGTTGCCACATGGCCCTGCACGAACACCAGGTCACCGCCATGGTTGTCGCTCGGTGCATGCCAGAAATGGTTGAAGCCGACGTCGTACAGGGTGGCGGCCGACGCAAACGAGGCGATATGGCCGCCGACATTGGTGTGCTTGTTGGCACGCACCACCATCGCCATGGCATTCCAGCGGGTGTAGGCGCGAATCTTGTGCTCGATGGTGGTGTCGCCGGGAAACTGCGGCTCCGAATCCACCGGAATGGTATTGATGTACTTGGTGGTGGCGCTGTACGGAATATTGGCGCCTTTTTCCGACGCTTCCTCGATCAGCTTCTCGATAATGAAATGGGCGCGTTCCGGGCCCAGATTGTCGATCACCCCATCGAGCGCTTCCAGCCATTCGCGGGTTTCAATCGGGTCCAGATCGTCTCCTGGGACCTTGCCGTGTTGTTCAGCCATCTTGGGTACCTTGTGGGTTTGTCGTTATGTCGAAATGCAGCAAGCCGTCAGCCGCGCCGGTCTGGCACTAGCCTGGCGGCGAGCGGGAATGGGAATGCGCGCAGTGCCAAAGCGGGGCACTGCGAGCGGAAATTCGGGCGCGCTGGTAGCAGGCCAGCGGCAGGGGGCTATACGCTTCAATGCAGTCTCGACGGCGCCGTGTGGCGCCTGGCTTGGGTAGTCGTGGGCCCTGAGGGCCTCTTCGAATGGCGGGCGGCTGGGCCCGCCTCAGGCAATGGCGCGCATCATAGGCGCGCCGTGTTACAGATCTTTCAGGATACCGGCGCGCTTTTGCTCGTATTCGGCGTCGGTAATCAGGCCGCTGGCATGCAGACGCTTGAGCAGTTGCAGGCGCTCTTCGGCCTTGCTGGCCGGTTGGGCAGGTAGCACGGCGGACGAGCTGGCAGCTGCAGGCGCGGCGGCCGGTGCGGTGCTGGCCCGTGGCGCTGGCAGCGACACCGGCGCTACCGGTGCAGCACTGGCAGCTGGCGTGGCTGCAGGCGCCGCTGCGCTGGCAGGTGCAAAGGTCAGGCTGGTCTTGACGCCGCTCGGTGTCACTACTGCATTGGCCAGGGCGGCAGAAATATTCAGGCGCAACCAGTCGGGGCGATTGTCGACATTGACCGCATCATTGCCGGCCACCAGCGCGCAGCCGAGGTTGCTCACCGGTTTGATGCGGCTGCCATGGTTCAATGGCTTGTACTTGCCGAAGTTCTGCTGGTAGCCGATATCCTGCTGCTCGACACAGCTGCCGATGATCAGGTTGAGCTGGCCGTTTTCCACAAACAGGCGGCCGGCATTCAGTACCCGTGGCACCAACAGGAAGTTGCCTGGGCGGTAGGAGCTGCCGAACTGGATATCGTCGGCACTGCTGGCGCGGGCAAATACCGGCACCAGACGCGGCGCCAGGCGCTCGATTTCATCCCGGCTGAAGTAAGGCGCCGGGTCTTTGCCCTGCTCCTTTTTGTAGAAATGGCCGAGCAGGTTGCTCAGTTGTTCGGCGTTGAAATTGACTGGATGCTGGTTGCTGGCGCTGGCGTTTTCCAGCCGCAGATAATCGTCGCCTTCTGACCAGGGTTTCAGGTCGGTAGCCCAGGCGCTGGCTGCCAGTACCAGACTTGCCGCCAAGAGGCTAAGGCGTGTTGTCAGACCATGCTGCATGCGTATCTCCAGTTTGTCGTGTGCGGCAAGCCGCCTTTATAACTCAAAGCCCAGCCTTGTGCATCGGGGCTTGGCGCCGCAGGCCAGGCCCGGCGGCCGGGTGGGCGCCGTCATGGTGCACGGCGCAGCATCGGTGAATGCGGCGGCATTTATTAGCAAGTAACTGATCTTGAACAGCTTTGCGCGCGGCAGGGTCGTGGCTTATTGGCCGCGCCGCAGAGCCTCGCGCACCCGCTGCATCAGCTGCAGGGTGGAGCCATCATGATCGCCGAACGGCGCATCGCCTTGCAGCTCGCTTTCTATCGTCTTTGCCAGCTGCTTGCCGAGCTCCACCCCCCATTGATCGAATGAATTCACCCCCCAGACCACGCCTTGTACGAATACCTTGTGCTCGTACAGCGCGATCAGGCTGCCCAGCGTGGCCGGGTCGAGCCGCTGCAGCAGCAGGGTATTGCTGGGTCGATTGCCGGTAAACACCTTGTGCGGCAGCAGGCTGGCGATCTGCGCGTCGTCGAGGCCCTGTGCCTGCAATTCGCGGCTGACCTCGGCGGCATTCTTGCCGCGCATCAGGGCTTCGCTCTGCGCCAGGAAGTTGGCCAGCAAAATCAAATTGTGGCCGGGCAAGGAGCGTGGGTTTTGCAGGGCGGCGATAAAGTCGATCGGCACCAGCTCGGTGCCCTGGTGCAGCAGCTGGTAATAAGCATGCTGTGCATTGATGCCGGGCTCGCCCCAGATCACGCCGCCGGTGTGGTAGTCCACCGCCGCGCCATCGAGCCGCACCGACTTGCCGTTCGATTCCATATCCAGCTGTTGCAGATAGGCGGGCAGGCGGTGCAGCGGCTGGTTATACGGTGAAATCAGCTGGGTGCTGGCACCCATGCCATTGATGTAGAACACGCCGAGCAAGGCCAAGGTTACCGGTAGGTTCTTGTCCAGCGGCGCGCTGGCGAAGTGCGCATCCATCGCCTGGGCGCCATCCAGCAGGGCACGAAACTGCGCCGGGCCAATTGCCATCAAGATGGGCAGGCCAATCGCCGACCACAGCGAGTAGCGCCCGCCTACCCAGTTCCAGAAGCCGAACATATTGGCCAGATCGATACCGAAGGCAGCAACCGCTTCGGCATTGGTCGACACCGCGACGAAATGGCGGGCGACGGCGCGCTCATCGCCGGCCGCTGCCACCAGCCAGGCGCGGGCGGCGCGGGCATTGCTGAGGGTTTCCTGGGTGGTAAAGGTCTTCGAGGCCACGATGAACAGGGTGGTAGCCGGGTCGAGCTTATCGAGCACATGGGCCAGCTGCCAGCCATCGACAGTGGAGACAAAGTGCATGCCAAGCTGCGGCGTGGCAAAGTCCTTGAGGGCTTCGCACACCATATACGGGCCGAGATCGGAGCCGCCGATGCCGATATTGACGACATCGGTGATGGTACGCCCATCAAAGCCTTGCCAGGCGCCGCTGCGCACCGACTCGGCAAAAGCATTCATGCGTTCGAGCACCGCATGCACTTGCGGCACCACATTCACGCCATCGACGCGGATATCGGCATGCTGTGGCGCCCGCAGCGCGGTATGCAGCACCGCCCGGCCCTCGGTGGCATTGATGGCCTCACCGGCGAGCATGGCCGCGCGACGCTGTTCCACACCGGTCGCGCGCGCCAATTCATAGAGTGCCGCCAGTGCCGCGTCGTCGATGCGGTTCTTGCTGTAGTCGAGGAAGATGCCACAGGCATCGAGGCTATAGCGTTTCGCGCGGTCAGGGTCGGCGGCAAAGGCGCCACGCAGGTCGATCGATTTGAGGCGGTTGGCCTCAGCCAGCATATGCTGCCAGGCGGGTAGGGCGGTGAGCGCAGTCATGGATGTCTTGTTGCTCGCATTCAATATTCGGAACCGGAAAAATCTCGCGCCAGTCAGCG
>NZ_JAYRLZ010000125.1:0-8231 GCF_041904975.1 Chitinimonas sp.
GGTTTGGGTTTGGGTTTGGGTTTGGGTTTGGGTTTGGGTTTGGGTTTGGGTTTGGGTTTGGGTTTGGGTTTGGGTTTGGGTTTGGGTTTGGGTTTGGGTTTGGGTTTGGGTTTGGGTTTGCCTTCTGCCAGACCCTAAAAATCCGGATGCTTGAATTCGGACAAGCTGGCGCTTTCGGCCAGGCGTTCCTTCACGAACTCCGGCACATCGGCGCTTTCCACGATATTGAGGGCATTGAACAGAGGGTCCGCGTTCAGCCGCGTCATAAAGGCATCAGTAGGCCAGCCGTCTTCGTCGATCTGGCCATCGAGCGCCGCCAGCATATCGGCCGATAGCTCGGCCTGGCGCATCAGCACCACCGGGCGGCAGTAAAGGCCGCGCTGGCCCATCAGGCCCAGGCATAGGCCGCTCATGGCGTGGATCTGCCGGTTTTGCTGCAGCAAGTCGGCCAGCACGGTGATCTGCATATTGCGGGTGCCTTGCTGGAAGCTGTGCATGATCAGCTGGCTGGATTTCTTCACCAGATAGCCACGCAGGCATTCGGTAAGCCTGGGTGTGCGCAGCAGACCGCCGGGGCCGGCGGCCTCGCCCTGCATGCGGTGAAACTCGATGGTACGCATGGCACCGGTGCGCACGTGGTAGTAGACGATCAGCATGCCCAGCACATAGCGGCCGGGCCAGGCCACCGCCGGGCGCCATAGCTGGTAGACCGCCGGTGCGCCGCTCTTGAGTTTTTGCCGGGTGGTACGCGCCGATTCCAGCTCATGCACCAGGCTCCAGAAATACTGGTCGGGCGCGCGGGCAATGCGCAGCTGCTCGCGCACCTCGTCCCACAGGCCCTGCTCCACCAGATATTCGAGCAGGCGCTGCGCATCGTCGCGCTCCAGCTCGGCCTTGCTGCTGCACCAGCGGCTGAAAGTGAATTGCGAAGCCTGCTGGATCACCTCGGCGCGCGACAGCACCTTGTAATGCAGCATCTCGCGCTCATCGGGCCGGGCGCTCTTGCGGATCTGGCGAAAGCGCTCGCGCAGGAATTCCTGCCCCTCCTTGCCCAGCCGGCCGATCAGCCGCTCGATTTCATTGTCGGGTACCAGTTGCGCGGGGCGTTCCATAAGACAGGTCTTTCAATTTGGCAGGGGTGGGAGGTCTACGAAGCATGCCCGGACTGATCGATCGGCAGCCGCCTGAGCGCTGGACTTGCAGGAGCGACGTTAGCCGCGAAGACGTCGGCAATCGCGGCTAAAGCCGCTCCTGCAGCGGGCGCCAAGGCCGGGGCCATTGTCGCCAGCCGGGCAGGCCAGAGCAAGTTCAACCTAGTCCCTCTCCCCTCGCGGGAGACGGCTGGGGAGATGGGTGGCTACGAACTGCATCACTCAAGCTTCCCGCACGGTCTCAAACAGCCCTTCAGGCCGGTTTGGAACCCGACAAGATCACCGGCAGGAAGGCCGCATATTCCTCGCGCCAGTGCTCGAATGCCTCGATCGGCATCGGCTTGGCGGCAAACCAGCCCTGCGCATAGTCGCAGCCGAGCTTGGTGAGCAGCATCCATTCCTCCAGCGTTTCGGCGCCTTCGGCCACCACTGTCAGCCCGAGCCGGTGACCAAGGTCCAGCGTGCACGACAGCAGCGTGGCGGCGTCGGAGCCATCCACCACCCCGCGCACAAAGGCACGGTCGATCTTCAGCTCGGCCACCGGCATTTTTTGCAGATAGGCCAGCGAGGAATAGCCGGTGCCAAAGTCGTCGATCGACAGGCTGAAGCCGGCAGCATGCAGCTTTTGCATCACCGAAATGGCGGTCTTGGGGTCGAGCATGGCGCTCGATTCGGTGACTTCC
Source organism: Chitinimonas sp. (assembly GCF_041904975.1). Classification (NCBI taxonomy): domain Bacteria; kingdom Pseudomonadati; phylum Pseudomonadota; class Betaproteobacteria; order Neisseriales; family Chitinibacteraceae; genus Chitinimonas; species Chitinimonas sp. Next base: position 1,835 of record NZ_JAYRLZ010000125.1, read on the forward strand.
AGGCGGATATCGGCCGGCAGCGCGCCATGGCGCTCGGCCAGCGCGCTGACAAACTGGTCGAAATCGCGCTCGGCCAGGTCCACCGTGGAGAGGTTCACCGACACCTGCAAGGGCCGCCCCTCGCGGCGCAGCCGGGCGGTCAGCTGCATCGCCTCGCCCAGCATCCAGCGTGTCAACAGGCCGATGCGGCCAGTCTGCTCGGCGAACGGGATGAATTCCATCGGCGGCACCAGCCCGCGCTGTGGGTGCTGCCAGCGGATCAGCGCCTCGGCCGCCGCCGTGGCGCCATCGGCCAGCCGCACCTTGGGTTGCAGGTAGAGGCGCAACTCATTGCGCTCCACCGCCCGGTTCAGGTCCGACAGCAGGCTCAGATCGGCCAGCCGGGTGGTCTCGTATTCCGGCCGGTATTCCACCCAGGTTTTTTGCTGGCTGCGCGCGGTGTTCAGGGCCACCTCGGCATTGCGCATCACCGTTTCGATATTGGTGTGCGCACCGCTGCCGGTGGCCACCCCCACCTTGGCCGACAAGTCGATCTGCTGGCCGTCCAACTCCACCGGCTCGGCAAACAGCTGCTCGATACGCGCCTGCAGATCGCTCAGGCTGCGGTTCGATGCCCACAACAAGGCAAAGCGGTCGGCATGCAGGCGCCCGACCATATCGGCATCGAGCTGGCTAAGCCGCTGCCCGCACAGCACCAGAATGCGGTCGCCCAGCTGGCGCCCGAGGGCCGCATTCACCGACTTGAAGCGATCAATATCCAGCACCAGCACCGCCAGCGAACGCCCCGCCGCCAGCAAGGCTTCGCCGGCTTTGCGCAGGCTTTCACGATTGGGTAGGCTGGTGAGCGGATCATGCAAAGCCAGCCGAATCGCCTCGCGCTGCAACTGGAAGGCGCGGTAGACCAGGCTGAGGAAGAACATAAATGGGAGCCAGATACTTTGGGCAAATTCAAATGTACTCCCGGGCATTGCAAAAGCTGGAAGCAAGTATTCTGAATTCCCCTGCGTTATTAACGAAAATATTGGAGTCATTGAATAAACAAAAGTCGGAACCAATGCAAGGACAATTAACAAGCAAGCCGAATCCTTGCGTCGCATTCCAACTAGCGCACCATACAACGCCACTGCTACAATAGGAAACAAAAGGACTTCGGAGAACGTAAGCAATGCAGCGCGATTGCCATATGGCGCAACCCACGCCACCACACCCGATCCAAGCATAGCCAATGCCAAGCACTGCAAGACTTTTCCACATTTCGGCGCATTCGCTTTAAACATGCCGAAACGGTTCACCAACATGGCGATTAAAATCCCATGCACAAAATTAGAGTACGAATGCATCCAAAAAGCAAGCGGGCTATATCCAAATGCAGAATAAGCTCCGTGATATATTAAATAGTAAGCAGCCCAAAATAACGCCCACAATGCCATCAGTAGTTGATCAGACTGCCGAAGTGCAGCGCCAATAGTTACAGAAACAAGTGCAACACCGAGAAACAGAGCCACAACTAACAAATCCTCAGCCTGTGCGCGCTGCATATCAAGAATTTTCGAACTCACATCTTCCCAGCCGACACGAACATAACTCTGATAAATAGTATCAGGAACCAACTCCACCCTTAAGTACATTGGAAAATTGAACGTCTGCGCATTTATGAAACTAGCCAAATTCCCAGCCATAATGGCATTATTTCGCCCGCCAGTCCGATATGCAAACGCTATACGCTCCCCAGATCGATCAAATAAATCGAGATTTGATTTTCCACCATAAACAGAAAGGCTAGTCAACATTGACCCTGCCGTAACAGGGCGTGACTCCATCCGCACCCAGCATTGCTGACCAGGTCTAATTAAAAATAAATTCGATTCGACCTCATTCCATTTGTCACCACTGGAATTGCTTATTATAGTAACTTGGTCGTCAACCCCGCACCTATACATCATCGACCCGGCATTGCAATAGGCTGATGTGAGACCAATAATTACTAAGCACAAAGCAACGGCTGATTTCCGTATATTCGCAAAACTCAAAAATGATAGAGCTAGTGAAATGCGCATGCTTGAATGCTCATGATGTTGCTTCTGTTCAAGCAGGTATAGCATGGTCGCCTTGGATTCACACTTGCAAATTGGTTCGCGCCAACCATACTGATCTCGCCATACTTGATGGCAAAGTAGACAACGCGCATCCACCCAACAGACTGGAGCTGAACTATGAGTCAGGGCAACATCGCAGTCGGAAAAATATCTACGAAGGAAGCAATCGATAAGACGGCAGCCGATTTGGCGGACGTTCTAAGCCAGAAAGGCTCGCTCTCGCCAGCGGAGTTGGATCTACGTTTGACGCAAGTGAAAGACAATTTGGATGCAATGGCGAGCCATACCCACAACATAGTTACCGGCCCTCCAAAGCCCTGATCCACGCAGCGCAAAACAGACCTTTCGGGCCTACACCCCGTAAGTAGCGCCCGTTTTAACGGCACATCACAAAGGAGGACGAATCATGAGGAACAAACAAAGTACACCAGCCAGTACAGGCGCTGACGTGTTTGGATCACATCCGAAGCAATCATTCTCGCCACCACTGATGCTTGACTTGAGGCTGCGGCCAGTTCGAGTCGATCGGGCAGCTATGGCCCACCACACGCACAATATCCACACCGGCTGACAGTTGCGGACCGGGCCGTGAGCTACGCAGCACCTCACGGCCGAACCCAATCCAAGCTCGAGGGAAATCAACAGGTCAGCAGAACCTGCTTGCGGCGAGCGCAGCTCGCCTAGCTGTCACTCACGGAGGAGCAAGCAATGAAAAGTAAACGCAAAGTACTGGTTGGTGCCATGACCAGCATTTTCGGTCTGAGCCTGGTCCCAGCGGCCTATAGCGCCGACCTTATGCCCAAAGCGGCAAATCAGAGCAAATTGCAGCATCTTGATCTGCAGTTGAAGCAAACCACCGAACCAAGGAAGTGGATGGCCAATCACACACATGCGTTCGATAGCCATCGCCGATCCAGCTAAACCCAATCATCACCATGCCCGCCAGGCCTTGCTGTGCGGGCTTTTTCTTGTCCTGAGCGGAGGATGTGCCTATGCGTTACCGGCGGGTGGGGGCCTTGCAGCTGTATTGGCAGGATGATGAGCTGCGTTTTCATAACTATTTGCAGCGGCTGACGGTCAGCGCCATTCCGTTTACCGTGGAACTCCTGGACGCGCTGAGCGACTGGCAGGGCCTGGAAGCGCTGGCGCGGCGCTTTTCGCAATACAGCCGCGACAGCCTGGAGCAGTCGCTGCTGGCCCTGGTGGAAAACCAGCTGGTGGTGTGCGAAGGCAGCGTCGCAGCGCAGCGCGATGAACAAGCCTGTCGCGACTGGGCGCCCTGGCTGCCCTCGGCCGGCTTTCACTTCAGCAGCAAGGATTGCCCCTATGTCACCGCCGATTCGCCCGATGAACTGAAGCGCGCTACCCTGCCCAGCACGCCGCAGCCGCCGCATTACAAGCCAGCCCATGGCGATGGCGCCATTGCCTTGCCGCCCGCCACGCCGGCCGCGGGCGAATTCATCGAGGTGCTGCTGCGCCGCCGCACCCACCGCAGCTTCGGCCCGGCGCCGCTCACCCTGGTCGAGGTCGCCACCCTGTTGCAGCTGGTGTGGGGGGTGCAGGACCAGGTGGATACGCCCACTTTTGGCAAGCTGCCGCTGAAAACCAGCCCCTCGGGCGGGGCGCGCCATCCGGGCGAGGTATACCTGATGGCCTTGCGGGTAGAGGGCCTGGCGCCGGGCATCTACCACTATCACCCTTTGCACCACACCCTGGCCCTGGTCAACGAGCAGGCCACGCCGGCCCTGGCCGCTGCCTACTGTGCCGACCAGCGCTATGTGGGCGATGCGGCGGCGCTGTTTCTGATGACGGCGGTGTTCCCGCGCGCCATGTGGAAATACCACAAGCCACGCGCCTACCGGGTAGTGACGCTGGACGCCGGCCACCTTGGCCAGACCTTCTGCCTGGTGGCCACCTGGCTCGGCCTCGCGCCCTTTGGCACCGCCGCGCTGAAAGACACGCTGATCGAAGAGGACCTGGGCATAGACGGGGTGAATGAGTCGGTGCTGTTTGTCACCGGCGCAGGGCGGCCATTGCCACCGGAGGCATGATTGGCGAATTCATGTGGTATTGTTGTGGTATTGCATTTTTACCCACCAGGAATGCCACCATGAAGCCACTGATCCTGCTCGCCGCCCTTGCCCTATTCCCGGCCCATGCGGCAGATAGCGCACCCGCCTGCAGCAAACCCACCTTCCCCGGCCGCACCGCGCCCAAGGCCAAGGTGGATGCATTCAATAACCAGTTAAAGACCTATGGCGAGTGCGTAAGCCAATTCATCGCCCAGCAAAACCAGCTGATCAGCGACAAGGAAAAAGCCATCGCCCAGCTACGCCAGGAAGCCAACGCCGCCATCGATGCCGGCAAGCAGGCCAGCAGCGAGTACAACGACTATGTGCGACAGATCAATGAACAGATTGCCGGCAAGCCTTGATTGGCGTCTTAGAGACAAACCCAGATTCTGTGGACACAGAGGGCACAGAGAAAATCTTTGTGGATTAACCCTTCTCTGTGTGCTCTGTGTTCTCCCCGTTCTCTGTGTCTACAGGTTTGCCTTTCAGGTGCCAGAATGATCCCCAAAAAATCTGTAGGCACTGAGGGCACATAAAACCTGTCTGGCTTTTGCCTTTCTCTGTGTGCTCTGTGCTCTCACTGTTCTCTGTGTCTACAGGTTTGGCTTTTCAGGCGCCGGGATGATCATCCCCCAGAAATCTGTAGGCACGGAGAAAACCTGTCTGCCTTTTGCCCTTCTCTGTGCGCTCTGTGCCCTCCCTGTTCTCTGTGTCTACAGGTTTGGCTTTGTTAGGGCACTTTCACAGCGCCTAGCGCGGTGCCGCCACGAAGGCCATTTCCACCAGCATGCCGGGGCTGACCAGTTCCACCTTCAGGCAGGCACGCACCGGGGCGCAGCCCTCTGGCAGCCAGGCATCCCATACCTCGTTCATCGCCGGCACATTGCGCAAGTCGGTGACATAGATGGTCACCATCAACAGGCGCGATTTATCGCTGCCGGCCAGGGCCAGGGTGGCTTCGGCCTGCTCCAGCACCAGGCGGGTCTGGGCCGTGATATCGGCGGCGAGGATGGCCGGCACTTCCACAAAGTGGATGATGCCGCCGTACACGGTAGCGTCGGACCAGCGGGTTTCCGGGTTGATGCGTTGAATGTCCATGCGAACTCCTTGATCGGCAAGGCCCCGAGCCTACCGCATGCGCCGCCCGCAGGCACGGGTCGACCGCCGTAAACGCAGCAGTTGCGGGCCGGATGACACAGCAGCCTTGGTAAAACTACCAAAAAATGCACTCAGCTTTCGTTCAGCTTTCGCCACGCACTATGGCCGCCATCGACCGCAGCACTGACACAGCAGCCGGTCCCAGCCCCGAAAGGAAACACCACATGAACACCCTCACCACCACCCTGATCGCATCGACCCTCGCCCTGATGGCTTTCGGCGCCAGCGCCAATGAAGCCGCCAAGCCAAGCGAGGCCAAGGAAGCCCAAGCCGCCCCCACCGCCAGCAAGGCTGGTCACCACAAAGCGCACAAGCATCACAAGGCCACCGAGGCCAAGGCAAACGACGGCAAACAGGACGCCGCCAAAGCAGACAAAAAGTCCTGATCTCAACCCCGCACTATCCCTTACACACTGAAAAAGGAATCACCATGAACAAGTCCATCGCTAACCTGATCGCCACCTCTTTCGCCCTGGTGGCCTTCGGCGCCCAAGCCGCCGACGCACCGGCCGCCAAGCCTGCCACCCCGGCCGCAGTTGCCAAGCCAGCTGAAGCGGCAAAGCCAGCAGAAGCCGCCAAACCGGCGGAAGCTGCCAAAGCTGTAGACGCCGCCAAGCCAGCCGAGGCAGCCAAGCCGGCCGACGCTGCCAAGCATGCCGAAGGCGCGATGAACGCCGAGGCCAAGAAGGCTGGCAAGCACCACAAGAAGTCGGACAAGAAGGCGGAAGAAAAGAAGGCTGACGCCCCAGCCGCCAAGCCCTGAGCGCCAATCGTCGCCGGCTGATACGGCGCCGCAAGGCTCGAACCAGCCGCGCACTCACCCTCCCCCACGCGGGGAGGTCTGTGGAGAGGGGGCGTTCAAGCGGCAAGTGGCCCGCCCTTTCCCCGACCCCTCCCCCGTCTTGGGGGAGGGGTTTTCTTTTGCGCAGCACCAATCAGCCGCGCACCTGCCTACAACGCCATGTTTGGCGTTTCTGCATCACTGGCCGCAAACCCAGCAGGGCTGCGGCATCCCTGCATCGATTGCGCTGCTACACTGGCCCTCGCCCTTTTTCTTGTGCCAGGTTTCCC
>NZ_JAYRLZ010000125.1:8241-12072 GCF_041904975.1 Chitinimonas sp.
CCGTGTTCCGCTGGTTTGAATCGCTACTCTCGCCCTACCCCGACACCCCGCCGCGCCAGCCGCCCAAGGGCTTTTTTGCCTTTGTGTGGGCCGGCACCGAAGGGGCGCGCCACATCATTGCGGCCATGATCGTGCTCACCGCCCTGATCGGCGTATTTGAGGCGCTGCTGTTCAGCATGCTCGGCTCGGTGGTGGACTGGCTCAGCCATGTGGCGCCGGGCGAGCTATGGGCCAAGGAGCGCGACCACCTGCTATTGCTCGGTGCCATCCTGCTGGCCAGCCCCGTGCTGATCGGCCTGCAGGCGCTGACCAAATACCAGGGCCTGCAAAGCAATCTGCCGATGCGCCTGCGCTGGCACTACCACCGCCATCTGCTCGGCCAGAGCATGAGCTTTTTCCAGGACGAATTTGCCGGCCGCGTCTCGGCCAAGGTGATGCAGACCGCCCTGGCGGTGCGCGACAGCGTGCTGATCATCACCGACATCATGGTGTTTATCGTTATCTACTTCATCACCATGATCGCGGTGGTGGGCAGCTTCGATGCCTGGCTGATCATTCCATTTGGTGGCTGGCTGCTGGCCTATATCGGCGCGCTGGCCATCTTTGTGCCACGGCTGGGCAAGGCATCGGAAGCGCAGGCCGACGCCCGCAGCCTGATGACCGGCCGCATTACCGACGCCTACACCAATATCACTACGGTGAAGCTGTTTGGCCACCACGAGCGCGAAGCCCACTTCGCCCGTGGCGCCATGCAGGACTTTATGCACACCGCCTACCGGCAGATGCGCCTGGTGAGCGGCTTCGAGATCGTCAACCATATCCTCAGCGTGCTGCTGATCGCCAGCACCGCCGGCGTCACCCTGTGGCTGTGGACGCGCGGCGCGGTCGGCATTGGCGCGGTGGCCGCCGCCACCGCCATGGCGCTGCGGCTCAACGGCATTTCGCACTGGATTATGTGGGAAATGGCCAGCCTGTTTGAAAACATCGGCACCGTGCAGGACGGCCTCAACACCCTGTCGCGCCCCATCGCCATCCACGATGCGCCCAATGCGCCGGCTCTGGCGGTATCGCGGGGCGAGGTGCGCTTCGATAACGTCACCTTTGCCTACGGCACAGCCGAGCAGCCCGGCCCCACCGTGGTACAAGGGCTCAATCTGCATATCCGCCCCGGCGAAAAGGTGGGGCTGGTGGGCCGGTCCGGCGCCGGCAAGAGCACCTTGGTCAACCTGCTGCTGCGCTTTTACGACCTGCAAGCCGGCCAAATCAGCATCGACGGCCAGGACATCGCCAAGGTCAGCCAGGCCAGCCTGCGCGGCCAGGTCGGCATGGTGACGCAGGATACAAGCCTGTTGCACCGCAGCGTGCGCGACAACCTCTTGTATGGCCGGCCCGAAGCCACCGAGGCGCAAATGCTCGCCGCCGCCGATCGCGCCGAAGCCAGCGCCTTTATCGCCGGCCTCACCGACCCGAAAGGCCGCAGCGGCTTCGACGCCCATGTCGGCGAGCGCGGCGTGAAGCTCAGCGGCGGCCAGCGCCAACGCATTGCCATTGCCCGCGTCATGCTCAAAGACGCCCCCATCCTGCTACTGGACGAAGCCACCAGCGCGCTCGACTCCGAAGTGGAAGCCGCCATTCAAGCGAGCCTCTACAAACTGATGGAAGGCAAAACGGTGATCGCCATCGCCCACCGCCTCTCCACCATTGCAGCAATGGACAGGCTGATCGTGATGGATGGCGGACGCATCGTGGAAGAAGGCGACCACGCCAGCCTGCTGGCCAAGGGCGGGCTGTATGCAAGGTTGTGGGCGCATCAGAGCGGCGGTTTTTTGGTGGATGACGCCGAAACCGAAGCGGTGTTGTAGGTCGGGTTTTCAACCCGACTGCGCCGCCCCAAAAGGCCGCATGTCGACCACAGGCGAGGGTCGGGTTAAAACCCGGCCTGCGTCGGAGCTTGTCGTGCAATGACAGCGTGGAGGCTGAGCTTTTATTGCGCCACGGGTTGTAGTAACGTAACTACATAGTGTTTTGGAGCATCAGACCATGACCATTACTACCCTAACCAGTCGCGAATTCAACCAGCATGCCAGCGATGCCAAAAAGGCCGCCAATCGGGGACCAGTATTCATTACCGACCGCGGCAAACCGGCCCATGTGCTGCTTAGCATCGAGGAATACCGCCGCCTGTGCGGTAACAAGCCCAAAATCTCTGACCTGCTGGCCCTGCCCGGTGCGGACGATATCGAACTGACCCTTGAGCGCTCGCGCGAACTACCGCGCCCGGTGGAGCTGGATTGATGTTCCTGCTCGATACCAACGTAGTCTCGGAACTGCGCAAGGTCCGCGCCGGCAATGCCGACTCCAATGTCGCTGCATGGGCCGAACAGGTAGATAGCGATACCCTGTTCATTTCCGCGATCACAGTGCAGGAGCTGGAAATCGGCATATTGCGCAAAGAGCGCAGCGATGCCGCACAAGGCGCCATCTTGCGAACCTGGCTCGATGACCACGTCCTGCCCGCCTTCACAAACCGCATCCTGCCCATCGATACCGCCGTCGCCCGGCGTAGTGCCCGTCTGCAGGTGCCGAACCCGCAACCACTGAGCGATTGCCTGATCGCGGCGACGGCCCTGGTGCATGGTCTGGTGGTGGTGACGCGGAATGTGGCGGACTTTGCGCCGATGGGGGTGGAGGCCTTGAATCCATGGGGAATCAAGGACGCAAAATGAACGGATTGAATTCATCCAAATTCGTTCTCATTTAATATAAAGCAACGGAGGTTTGAAGTGACTACTGCAATCGAAAATATTTTCAGCTCAATCGACGTACTTGCCCATCGTGCGGACGTGAGTCGACAACGAGCGTTTGCTGCATGGTATGCCGAGAATTTCTTTGATGCGGATGAGGATGATGTTTTAGAGCTGGTCGCTATGGATGGTGGCGAAGACCAAGGCATTGACCTGATATTTGCTGATCAACAAACAAGTCAAATATTCGTTATCCAGGCGCACTGCCCGGAAAATACATCTAAGTCGACACCTAAGGCAAAATGGGATGCAATAATTTCTGCCATACCGGCCTGGGAGAACCCTTCAATATTTAAAACACAAGGAAGAAGAGAATTGTATGAGCATGTTGTTCAGATTAAGGATGAATTCCCGGAGTATTCCGTCGTTTTTGGCTTGATTAGTTTGGGAGGTACGTCTGATGCGATCGCCAAGTCGGTGGAGAATACGAAAGAATCAAAGAGCTTCAAAGAATATGATTTTTTCTACCTATCTCAGTCGGAAATTATTAATCGCTACGCAACACTGATTGCTAGCGAAAAAGGCATATCGGAAGATTTTTTGGTATTCGAGAATGGATATTTGGAAGATCAAGGTAAGTTTGGGCGAGCTTGGTTCGGGAGTGTTTCTGCCAAGGAGCTAATCAGGCTCCACGCCTCATATGGGAATAAATTATTTGCCGGGAATGTTCGATTGTTTATGGGATCGAGAAAGGGCGGGATTAATGAGCAAATCATAAAGACCGCAAAGGAAGAGCCCGGGTTATTTTGGGCGCTCAATAACGGGATTTCGATTGTTGCTAATTCAGCCGAGCCACTGGCTGGCAATAGACTAAAGCTTTTAAGATTTAGCATTGTTAATGGCTGTCAAACAACTTCTTGTTTGGCTGGTGCTAATGCCGTTGATGCCAAGGTCCTTGTGCGAGTAATTTCAGCCAATGCATCTGTGGTTTCCGACATTGTCCAATTCAACAATTCACAGAATGCGGTTAAAATTTGGTCGGTGCGTTCGGTTGATGATACTCAAGTGAGACTCAGGTCAGATTTTG
>NZ_JAYRLZ010000126.1:0-12057 GCF_041904975.1 Chitinimonas sp.
CTCCGGCGCTGCCAAGTGGCATGCACCAGAGTGTTACCCATGTCCCCGCACACCTGTTACCTATGTGTCCGGTCTATACAAAGTGAATGAAAACATCGGCCGCTGGCCAGCCGGCGCCCTGCTGCACGTTTTCGGCGATCGCCCTGAATAGGGCTTTCTTGGTGGCGGTATCACGGCCAAAACTGGCGAACACCTGGATCAGTAGCATGCGCGAGCTATGGGCAATGCCAAGGTAGGACGCGGTGCAGATCATCTGGCTTGGCGCATATTCATCGATCAGCTGAAAACGGTCGTCAGCCGGCACGGCAAAAGTGGCGACCAGCGCCGTGTGGATGGCGTCGGCAATGGCGGCTTGGGTGGCGGCGGTGGTTCCGGCGGGAAGGGCGATTCTGACGAGAGGCATGGTTGGCTCCTGCTTGAGGTGTGCCACCACTGTATCGCCGCGTTATAATTTTGAAAATTTGATAATTTTCAGAGTTTGTTGAGAAAATCTCGTATGTCTTATGAATTGCTGGATCTGGCGGTATTGCGCAGTTGGGTGCTGGCGGTGGAGCTGGGCAGTTTTGTGCGCGCCGCCGAGCGGGTGGGGCGTACCCAGTCGGCGATCAGCCTGCAGATGAAGGCGCTGGAAGCGCAGCTGGGCAGCCCGCTATATGAGCGCGGTGGGCGCGGCTTGGTTCCAACGGCGGCGGGTGAGCGTCTGCTGGTGTATGCGCGGCGCTTGCTGGCACTCAATGACGAGGCGGTGGCTGCGGTGCGCGGTAGCGGGGTGAGCGGCGCGGTGCGCTTTGGCATGCCGGTGGACTTCGAAGCCAGCTGGCTGCCCGAAACGCTGGCGCGCTTCAGCCGCGCCTATGCCGGGGTGCGGGTCGATGTGGTGGTTGATCGCAATAGCGCCATCCTGCGCCGCTTTGACGCGGGCGAGCTCGACTTGGCAGTGTGTTTTGACCCGGATGCCAGCCACGGTGAAGTACTGGCCCAGCTACCCATGCGCTGGCTGGCTCACCCCGACTTTGCCGCCAGCGATGCCGAGCTGCCGCTATTGCTGCTGGAGGCGCCCTGCGTGTGTCGGCAGGCGGCGATTGCGGCGCTGGATGGTGCCGGGCGCAGCTGGCGTATTGCGGTCAGCAGCCAGAGCCTGGCCGGTGTGTGGGCGGCTGCCGGGGCGGGCATGGGGGTAACGGTGCGTACCGCGCTGTCCTGTCCGCCGGGCCTTGCTGATGTTGGCGAGCGTCTTGGCTTGCCGCAGCTGCCAGATTGGCCGCTCTGCCTGGCGGTGGCCAGCCGTGAGCCAACTGCAGCGGTAAGCCATCTGCGTGATAGCGTGTCAGCCTTGCTGAGTCGAGCCATGGCGGAACCTGTCGCTGAGCGTTAGTCGGGCCGCAATGCTGGTCTGCGCCGATTGCGGATGCAGCTGCAGATCATTCAACTTCCCAAAAACCAGAACACATGACATTTGCAGCCAAGTTGAAAGCCGTCTTGTACGGCATCGACGCGCCAGAGGGGCCGCTGGCAGCCATCACTGAGGGCGAGTTGTCGCGGCAGGATGGTCTGCGTCGATACCTGTTGGCATTACCCAGTCAGCCGCCATCTGCCAAGCGCCCCTTGCTGATCATGCTGCATGGTGGTGGCGCCAGCGCCGCCCAGGTGATGGGGCAGGCCTTTCCGCCATCGCCGCTGTCGGTGTGGCGGGAGATCGCCGAGCGCGAGCAGTGGGTAGTGGTGGCGCCGGAGGGGGCGGGTGGCAAGGGCTGGAATGATGGCTTTGCCGATACCCGGCTGAAACCGGCGCATGACGATGTCGGCTTTGTCAGCGACTTGATCGACCTGTGCCTTGCCAGGCATCAGGTCGATGCGGACCGGGTCTATGTGATCGGCGTGTCGCGTGGTGGCATGCTGGCCTACCGCCTGGCGGCCGAGCTCGGTGAGCGGCTTGCGGCATTTGCTGCGGTATTGGCATCAATGCCGGTCCATGCCGAATATGCGGCGCCCAGCCGGCCCTTGCCTGCGCTGATTGTTGCCAGCAGCGCTGATCCGTTTATCCCCTATGGCGGCGGCAAGCGCTGGTATATCCCGGTTGGGGCCATGCTGGGCGCGGAAGCGTCGGCGGCGCGTTGGCGCGAGCTGGCTGGCTTGGTAGGTGAGCCGCAACGCGAAGTCATTGGCGAGGCTAGCGGCAAAACCCGTGCAACGCGGTTCAGCTGGGGTAAGCACGCAAATCAGCCGCAGCTGGTATTGATCAAGGTGGAAGGGGCGGGCCACACCGAGCCCAGTCGGCGCAAGCGCTACCCGGCGTGGATGCGCTGCCTGATCGGTGCGCAGAACGCCGACTTCGAGCTGGCCGAAGAGGCCTGGGCCTTCTTCCACGATAAGCGGCGGGGCTGCGCTGATTGATTGTTCGAGTCGGGCGGCTGCGGCTCGCCATCGCGCTGGTATGCCAGATGCTTGCGGATGCTTGAACCGGCTGGTCCATCAAGCCGTAAACACTTTTCCGAACAAGAATCGCCGCAGCGGCGCGCCATCGGGCACCTCTGCCTTGTTCAGCAGCGCGCGAACCCCTGTCTCGCTCAGCCAGTTTTCTGCCTCGTACAGCAGGACATCATAGGACGACAACTGTGCCTGCCAGCTCGCCAGTTTGTGTGCCGGCTTGCCCAGCACTGCCATCAGGTCTAGTGCCGCCAGCCATGGGCCGCTGTCCGGTTGGCGGTAGACGCGCAGGCGCTGTTCTTCGAATGTCCACACCCGCACGCCCTCGTGGCGGCCACGGTCGTCGATCTTCACCGGCAGGTTGCTGTTGAACACAAAGGGGCGGCGCTGGTAATGCAGCTTGTAGGCGGCGCGGCGGCGCTCATGGTTGGGGAATACATCGCCGAGCAGATAGCGCTGCAGCAAGGCGATGTGGCGGCCGCTGCGTTTGCTGAGCAGGCGCTCGACCCCGGCTTGCGATAGCCAGGGCTGTTCATTGATCACGGTAAGCTCGTGCTCGCCAAAGCCAACCAGCATGCGGTGCAGATCGCGGCGCGATTTGCCCAAGGCGAGGGCGATATCGGCGGCGGCCAACCACAGCTGGTCGTCGTCATCAAAGCGGGCGCGCAGGCGCTGGTTGTCGTATTCGTAATACTCGCCGCCCAAGTCCTCCAGCTCCTGGCGCAGCCGCTGCCGCTGTGCCAGCAGCAGGCCGATGATCAGCCACAGGAAGATCATGGCCAACATCATCCGGCTGCCGGCGCCCAGGCTGTGATCCGGGTTGCGCCAGCCGTGCCGGTATACCAGATAAGCCCCGTAGCCGAACAAGGCGCCTGGCGGCACGATGGCGCTGGCGACCAGCAATAGTCCCAATGGCCGCCGGCGCGGCCCGCGCATGGCTTTGAGCAGGCGGCCTATCAGGGAGAGCATGGCAGCGATCAGCCCAGCAAGGTTTCCAGGGTGCGCCGGTAGATGGCGGCCAGCTTGGGCACATCGGCCACCGCCACGCATTCATTGAGCTTGTGGATGGTGGCATTGATCGGGCCGAATTCCACTACCTGCGGGCAGATGGCGGCGATAAAGCGGCCATCCGAGGTGCCACCGGTAGTGGATAGCTCGGCCGCCACGCCGGTCTCGGCCGCGATGGCAGCCTGTAGCGCATTGGACAAGATGCCCGGCTCGGTCAGGAAGGGCTTGCCGCCCAGCGTCCATTGAATGTGGTAGTCCAGACCATGGCGATCGAGCACCGCGCTGAGTCGCTCTTTCAGGCCGTCGGCGGTGCTGGCAGTGCCAAAGCGGAAATTGAACTGGGCGGTCAATTCGCCGGGAATGACATTGGTGGCGCCGGTGCCGGCATGGATATTGGAAATCTGCCAGGTGGTGGGCGGGAAGAAGGCATTGCCTTCATCCCAGTGCATTGCCGCCAGCTCGGCCAGCGCTGGTGCGGCCAGATGTACCGGGTTTTTCGCCAGGTGCGGGTAGGCGATATGGCCTTGCACGCCATACACGGTGAGCTTGCCCGATAGCGAACCACGGCGCCCGTTCTTAATGGTGTCGCCGAATACCGTGCTGGACGTTGGTTCGCCGACAATGCAGTAATCAATGGCTTCGCCACGCTCGGCCAGGGTTTCTACTACCCGCACCGTACCATCCACCGCCGGGCCTTCCTCGTCCGAGGTGATCAATAGCGCGATCGAACCGTGATGATCGGGATGGCTGGCGACAAACGCTTCAATGGCGGTAATGAAACCCGCTAGCGAAGCTTTCATATCGGCGGCGCCGCGGCCATAGAGCAGGCCGTCTTTTTCGGTAGGGGTGAAGGGCTCGCTATGCCATTGGTCATGCGGGCCGGTTGGCACCACATCGGTATGGCCGGCAAAGCACACCACCGGCCCCTGTTTACCGCGCCGTGCCCAGAAGTTATCCACTTCGCCATGGCGCATCCGCTCTACGGTAAAGCCGCAGGCTTCCAGCCGGCGAATCATGATGCCCTGGCAGCCGCCATCTTCCGGCGTGGTGGAGTTGATGGCGATCAGCTGACGGGTAAGGTCTAGGGTGGGGTCGGTCATGCTCGGTCTCTATCGGATAAGCTGGGTAAAGAAATCGACACCAAGCGCGCCAAGCAGGCGGATGGTCTGCTCGGTAGCCTGGCGCGCACTGGCATCATCGCCAGTTTTGAAACTATGGTCGCCACTGATGACATCCACTCGCACCGCAGCGGCACGGGCGGCAAATGCATACAGCGTGCGGGTGTCGCATAGCCGGTCCCGGTCGCCCGCCACAAAGCCGATCGGCCGGGTTTCGCTTTCGATACCGGGGTAGGCCGCATCTGCATCGGCCAGGAAGGCGGGGCGATGTGGCGAAGCCGGAAAACTGCACAGCGGCGTTATCAACCAGCCACCCTTGATCGCCTTGTCGCTGGCCAACAGGCGCCACGCCACCACGGATCCGAGCGATTTGCCCGCGACAAACAGCTGATCGGCCCGCACCCGTGCATCTTTGCGCATGGCGGCCAGTACCGAGCGCATATCGTCGAGCTCGGTAGCCAGGTCGGCTGATGGCGCGCCGTGCAGTGGGTCGGCAACAAAATAGCGCCAGTTGAAGCGATACACCGCAAAGCCGTGGGCGAGCAACTGTGCAGCCGGCTCGGCGATGGCCGGCATATCCAATGGGTATTTCTGGCCGGGTGCAATCAGCACCGCCGGGAACGGGCCATCGCCTTGGGGAAATTGGGCGACAAAGGGAAGTGATTGGCCATGCGCCGCTGCCAGCGCGGTGTCGGCCACGGCGGGGGCTGCCGCGATAAGGCTGGCAAGCAGCAAGGGAGCGCGGCTCATCGCCTTGCCTTAACGCCCAAAATGCTCGGCATAGCGCTCCGGCTTGAAGCCGACCTGCAATGGCCGCCCGGGCACTACCAGCACCGGCCGCTTGATCAGCGAGGGCATCTCTATCATCAAGGCAATGGCGCTTGCCGCATCGACAATACTGGCCTGCCGCGCGCTATCGAGCTTGCGCCAGGTGGTTCCCTGACGATTCACCAGCACCTCCCAGCCAAGCTGGTCCACCCAGCCTTGCAGCGTAGCGGCATCGATGCCGAGCTTTTTGTAGTCGTGGAATGCATAAGTCAGTTCATGCTCATCAAGCCAGGTACGCGCCTTCTTGACCGTGTCGCAGTTGGGGATGCCGTAGAGTTTCATGTTCTTGCCGTATTCACAGTAGCGAGAGCCCCGTCGGCAGCGCTGCGCTGATCGCAGAAACATAACATCAGCGAGGTGCGCCTTTGGCGACGGGAGTGGGGAGGGTGGAATGTAGCAGGAAATGACTGGCGTTTGAGCATCCGCTGCCGCAAAGCCCTCGACATAAAAGTCCCGTCGCTTGTTCTACCAAAAGTCGGCGCGCCTTCCTTTCGGTTGCAATGCGCGGCGGAAGGGATACAGATAGTTTTCGTGGGCGCCTAAGGCATCGATTTGTCGATGACTGACGTGTGCGCCGAATCGTCAAAGGCTAGGCGCAGATAACAGAATCTACCGGTGTGTGGGGCGGAGATTGATGATAAAATAATGGTTCCTTATAAAACCGAAGTCAGCCATTCAAAATCCGCATTGTTTGGCCTCGCTGATATGGTGGCTAATCAAAAAATCTCTAGGGAAGTATCATGAAGTATAAGGCTGTCATTCTTTTTGTGTTGCTGGTTTTTGGCTTGTCGTCAAACTCGGCGCCCGTGGCGGATGCTGATATCTTTAGCTTGTCGTCAAACTCGGTGCCCGTGACGGATAGTAATCGCATGGAGGAGTTTGCTAAGTCACCTACGACAGAGAAGTGCGCAAGAATAGGCAAAAAGTTGGCGAGATCTTTTAGGCCGTATTTTTTGAATATGGATTCATCTTCAACCATGCTGTGGTTTCGAATTCCTCAGCTTGAGCAGACTGATCAGCGTGATCGGCTGGAGCTTTTATGTGTTAATAATTCAAAAAATACTATTGCGCCGGATCCGGTTCTTGTCCGTATGGGGTTTTGGAAGTTGCCGGTCAAATCGCAGATTGGATCTGTAGTAAAGGAAATGGCTTTGGCGGGGCTGAGTATTCCGGAAAAAGATACGTTGGAGTTGGTGGGAAGCTGCATTTCATTGGTTAATCGACCGGTTCCGGCAGATGCGAATGGATTGATGGTGCAATATCGTTCGTTTGACAGCACGTTTAGCTGTCAGAGTAATCTGCAAAATGGGCTGAGCGTTGGATTCACTAGTGATTTATCCAATGAAGGCCTAGAAAAAACGTGCTCGGTCGTTAGCAAAACTGGATCCCTTAAAAACTTGCCTTGCTGGTAATATCCTGCTGGATGTCCGTGGGTGGCTTTCGCTGTATTCAGCAAGTGGCTAGAACGAAGTGATGCTGAATCTGGGGATGAGCCATTGAAAGCCATCCCTGGATTCCGCCTGCGGCTGCATCCAGGCTACCTGCGGTCGTAGTACTAAATGATCGACTACCTTGTCTTTTCCTGATTGGGAAGCTGGGGGCATCAATCAGAACAATAAGACGGCCGTTGGAAACACGGCGCTATTTCTAGAAGTACAAACGAGCGATAGCGAGGCTCCCTCGCGGCGGCGAGGGCGGGGGGAGTGGGTTAAAACAGGAATTAGCCGCACCGCATACGAATTCACCAATCGTTAGCACCCGGCTTTGCCGGGTGCATGAGCATAGGGTTGAACACCCAAAATGCCAATCAAACCCAGCGGCTAACAGGCTGGTGAGAAACTCTCTGCCCCTTGCTGCAAGCGGAGTTTGAGGCAGAATTCTGCCTCAATTCAGCCACCTACTTTCACCGACTTTCCATGCGCGGCCAAGAGAACTCCCAGTCGTCGATGTTCAGCTATATCAGTCTGGAACAACGCGTCCCCATTGATCACCCACTGCGCCGCCTGCGTCTGCTGGTCGATGGCATCCTCGCCAACATGAGCGCGATGTTTGATGAGCGCTATTCGCATACCGGTCGTCCCTCGATCCCACCTGAACACCTGTTACGTGCGTTGTTGCTGCAGATCCTCTTTACCGTGCGCAGCGAACGGCTGCTGATGGAGCAACTGGACTACAACCTGCTGTTCCGCTGGTTTGTCGGTCTGAGCATGGATGACGCCGTCTGGGATCGGACCGTATTCAGCATCAATCGCGACCGTTTGCTGTGCACCGACATGGGCCGTGAGTTCTTCCGGCGGGTGCTGTATCTCGCTGAATGGCAGGGCTTCGTGTCGGACGAGCATTTCAGCGTCGATGGCACGATGATCGAAGCGTGGGCCAGCCATAAAAGCTTTGTACGTAAGGACGGCAGTGGTCCCGATGTCCCTCCGGGGCGGAATCCCGAGGTGGACTTCAAAGGCGAGAAGCGCAGCAATGCCACGCATCAAAGCGCCACGGACCCGCAGTCACGGCTGTACAAGAAGGGCGAGTTCACCGAAGCCAAGCTGCGCTACATGACCCACGCGCTGGCCGAGAACCGCAACGGCCTGATCGTGGACGTGGAGACCACCCAGGCCAACGGCCGTGCTGAGTGGGAGGCTGCGCAGACAATGATCGTGCGTAGCGTCCGCAAGCCTGGTGCCACCGTGGGGGCGGACAAAGGCTACGACACCGCGGGCTTCGTCAAGGCGCTGACGCGCCGCGGCATCAAGGCGCACATTGCGCGCAAGGCGACCGGCAGCGCCGTGGACGGCCGCACAGCGCGCGGCAAGGGTTACGCCATGAGTTTGCGGCGCCGCAAGATGATCGAAGAAGCGTTTGGCTGGATCAAAACAGTGGGTGGCCTGCGCAAGACGCGGCACAAGGGGCTGGAGAAACTCTCAGGCCAGGCGCTGTTCACGTTCGCGGCCTACAACCTGACGCGCCTATTGAATCTGATGCGGCCGGCGACGGCATAGGGATCAGTCCGTCTGCCAACTAGCCAAAGGCAGAGGGAGCGGGCGAAGTGCTCTGAGACATTGGCTTTGGCGTGCTTCCCGCGCCGGAAAAAGCTACGGGAAGAACATAATTCGCAGGAAATAGAGAGTTTCTCACCAGCCTGCTAATGCAGATCAATATCAAAGCTGATTTCCGGCTCCGCCGCCTTGGCAGCTTCCGCAGCGACGCGGCGTTGGCTGCGTTCGGCTTCCTGTTCTTCCTGCGATTGGGCGTTATTGATCAGCCAGGCCAGGTTGGTGGCGGAGTCGGCATTGGCCATGGCTTCGTCGTAGGTGATTTCGCCGGCACGATACAGCTTGTACAGCGCCTGCTCGAAGGTTTGCGAGCCCTGATACAGGCTTTGCTCCATCGCCTCTTTCATCTGGTCGATCTCGCCGCTCTTGATTAGATCGGCAATGCGTGCCGAATTGATCATCACCTCCACCGCCGGGGTGAGCTGGCCCTGTTTGTTCTTTACCAGCCGTTGAGAGATCACCGCCTTCAGCGCTACCGACAAGTCCATCAGCAAGCTCTCGCGCGCCTCGTGCGGGAAGAAGTTGATGATGCGGTTCATCGAGTGATAGCTGTTATTGGCGTGCAGGGTGCTGATGATCAAATGCCCGGCCTGGGCATAGGTCAGCGCATGCTGCATGGTCATCTTGTCGCGGATTTCACCGATCATCATCACATCGGGTGCTTCGCGCATGGCGTTTTTCAGGGCATCGGAAAAACTGTGGGTATCGATGCCCACTTCGCGCTGGCTGACGATGCTTTTGCGGTGCGGGTAGATGTATTCGATCGGATCTTCGATGGTGAGGATATGGCCGGGGGTGGTGGTGTTGCGGTGCTCCAGCATGGCGGTGATGGTGGAGGTTTTGCCCGAGCCGGTGGAGCCCACCACGAAGATCAGGCCGCGCTTTTCCATGATCAGCGACTTGAGCGCATCAGGAAGGCGCAGATCGTCAATGCTCGGCGAAATGGCCTTGATATAGCGCACCACGATGCCGACATGGCTGCGCTGCCGGAACAGATTGATACGGAAATTGCCGACGCCCTCGTACAGATAGCCGAAATTCATTTCCCATTCTGATTCGAAGGTGGCGCGCTGCTCCTCGCTCATCAATTCATCCGCCAGCGCCTTGACATGCTCGGGCGCCAGAACCTGCTTATTGACCGGGTACAGGGTGCCCTGGATCTTGACCTGGACCGGGCTGCCGGCAGTCACAAACAAATCGCTGGCCTGTTTGTCGGCCATCATCTTGAAGAAGGGGAGCAGGTTCATGGCATGGGCTCGGAATGGATCGCTGTCAGTTTAGCACGGCGAAAATGGCAGAAACCCGCTTGGGAGCGGGTTTCTGGGCTCTTTGCCGTCGCACAGCTACTTGGGCGTGGCGGTGCCGCTCCATAGAGCGCTGGCATGGCTGAACGCGTTGGCGCCGATCTTCTTGCCCATGTCGCGCGCACGCAAATCGGCGTCCTGGAAATGGATGCCACCATACAGGCGCGAGATCCCGGCCTCGTTCGCAGCTTCCTGTAACGTATTCCAGCGCAATACCACCAAGCTGGCGGGCGACTTTTCGAATGCGCCCGAGCCGATCTGGGCGCGGTATTCGCCCATGCGGTCCAGTTGGCCATCGTGGTCGTCGTCAGTCAGCAAGGTGGTGGTGCCGTCGTAGTAACTGCCGGTGCCGCTAAAGCGGGTCAACACTTCGGCGGCGCTGGCGCTGAAGGTGCTATGCCCCGACACGTATTCGGGGAAGGCGGGTGTGACGAAGGTGGCGGCCTGGAATGGCATCCACGTTTGGCCGGCGATGGATTGGGTGCCCTTGTTCGGGCCACCCCAGGCGCGAATGGTCTGGCCGAAGTAGGCATGGCGAATTGCCGAGATTGGCCGCACAAACTGGTAGAAGCGCTTGGCCTCCCAGGCGGCGATGCTCGAATCGAGCAGGGCGCCATCAAGGGCGAAGTACATCTTCACATCATCATCCAGGCTGTGTTTGTCGCGCAGGGAGATGCCGTGGGCAATTTCATTCCAGTGGCCGGGTGGTGTCTCCGAGCGCGGGCCGTCGGCCCAGTATTCAGCGATGACCTTCAGCTTGTCGGTGAGCGTGGCGCTGATGGTCAGCACCTGATCCATCTGGCTCTTGTAGGCCGCATCGTTGGTGGTGACCACGCCTAGTGCGTCGGTATAGCTGGATGGATCACCGGCCTTGGGTGGCGCCGGTGGGCGATACTGGCTGCCGCTGTCCATGGCGAACGGCTTGACCGCACCCCAGTGCGGGGTCAGATAGACCTGGTCCTTGAATGTGGATGGCTGGTTGTCGTCGACCACCGGGTTGCCGGCGGTGTCGGTGAGGGTGCCGGTCGGTACGCGCAGGGGCTGCCAGAGATTGCGATTGAAGCCCGTACCGCCGGGCGCATTGGCGCCAGTCGGGCTGTTGGTCGGCGTGTAAAGCTGTGGGTAGGTAGCGGAGACGACATCGGCGTAATTGTTCGCTTCGTTCGATCCGTCACTGGCGCGCGCCGCCAGCACGGCCCGGGCGGCGGCAAGGCCGATGCCGGCGGGGCTGGCCGGGTCGGTGGCGGCGTTGGCGATGCTCAGGCCCTGCCGGCGCATTTGCGCGGCAAAGTCACCGGTATCGGCCTCATATTTCGGAAACAGCGCAATCAGCACCTGGTATGCAGCCTGGCTGGTGGCGGCGAGTTTATTGGCGTCGTTCTGTTCGCCGGCCGGACGTCGCTGGCTGACTGGCAGTGCGGTGGGTACGGCCGACGGGGTGTATAGCGCCCAGGCGTCGTAAATGGCGGCATGCACCAAATACATTTGCCGTGCCACTACGGTCGGGCGCGGGCCGCTATTGCGAATGGCCGACAGCATCAGGTCATTCCACTCGACAATGCTATTGGGCTTGTAGGTACTGGCGCTTGGTCCGGCGGGGCCCTGTGGGCCGGCTGGGCCTTGCGGCCCCTGGCTGCCGTCGTTGCATGCTGCAAGCAACAGGGTCAAGGAAAGTAAGGTGAAGGTGGTTTGCCTATGCAGGCGTTTGCGCAGTAGCACGACAACAGTCCTTTCGATCGGTTCGGGATGAAACCGCCGAACTATAGGTAGTGGAATGCCGCGCTTGCCAAATGAATCGGTGCGCAGTGGTCTGTAACGCACGGTTTGCAATGTTGCAGGCATAAAAAAGCCCCGGGCTTGCCGGGGCTGCTGCTGGGCAGTGCAAGGCTATTTGGCCTTGGCCAGCTCCTCATCGCGCAAGGCGCGGCGCAAGATCTTGCCGACATTGGTCTTGGGCAATTCGCTGCGGAACTCCACAAAGCGCGGTACTTTGTAGCCGGTCATTTCCTTCTTGCAGTGCTCGATGATGTCTTTTTCGGTGAGAGCCGGGTCTTTCTTCACCACGAAAATCTTCACCACTTCGCCGGACTTCTCGTCAGGTACGCCGATGCAGGCGACTTCCAATACCCCTGGGTGCATGGCGACCACTTCTTCGACTTCGTTCGGGTAGACATTGAAGCCCGACACCAACACCATATCCTTCTTGCGGTCGACCAGCTTTACATAGCCGTTGGGGTAGAGCATCGCCATATCGCCGGTGGCCAGCCAGCCGTCGGCGTCGATTACCTTGGCGGTTTCATCGGGGCGTTGCCAGTAACCCTT
>NZ_JAYRLZ010000432.1:0-2140 GCF_041904975.1 Chitinimonas sp.
TTCGGTACTTTCTTTTGGCGAAGCAAAAGAAAGTACCCCGGCTGCGGGACGGGCCCCGCTCCAAATCATCCGCGCCGCAGGCGCATAAAGCCACCGCCCGCACAGGAAACGCAATGCGCGTCTCCTGAAAGCAGCTGGCACTTTCACTTTATTTGTCAGGTTTTATGCGCCTACGGCGCAAATGTTTTGGGCAAGATTGCGCCCCACAGCCGCCTGGCTCTCTTGTCATGCCAAGAAAGCCAGCAAAGAAGGCGCGGGCCATGACCGCGATGTTGCAGCGCGCTGCGCTAAGCCAAGCCTCACACCCCCCGCTGCCGCAAATAGCGCGCCTCGTCCGATTCGCTATGCAGGGAAGTCAGCATCGCTTCAAAGCGGCTGGCGTCTCCGCTCATGCCCTGCTTGCGCAGTGCTTCGGCCAGGCGCAGCAGCAGGCTGGGGATGCCGGTGGAAGGTTGGCGTGCCAGGCGGGTGACCAGTTGCTTGGCGATATCGAGCTGGCGAGCATCGATCGCCAGGCGGGCGATCAGCTGCCACTGGCTGCCGCTCAGGCGCGGCATGGACAGCTTGCGCCGGCCCGCCTCGCGCAGCGCATCGGCCACCACCTCGCCATAGATGGTCTCGCCACTGGCGGCACGCGTGATCAATAGCTCGATGGCCGGCTGCAGCAGCTCGGGCGCCAGCTTGGCACAGCGGAAATAGGCCAGCAGGTCGGCCGTATTGTCGGGGTAAGCGGCTACCAAACGCGCATAGTGCTGGGTGGCGCGGGCAAACTGGCTGGCATCGAGCAGCTGCTCTGCCTGGGTGCGCAGGGCGTCGTGCGCCTCGTTGTCGCGCCCCTGCTCCACCAACTCGGCGCTCTGGCCGCCACGCTGCCAGCGATACAGGCCGGTGAGCAAGGCGCCGGCCAGAAAGCCGCCAAAGTGCGCCAGAAAATTCACATGGTTGTCGGCGTCGGCTATCAGGTACTGGAACAGCTCATTGCCCACCCACACCGGCAGAATCACCAAGGCCGGCCAGCGAGCGGTATTGAAGAAAAACAGCAGCGAATAGAAAAACCGGATGCGCTGCCGGCCAAACAGCACCACATAGCTGGCCATCACCGCCGAAATGGCGCCCGAAGCTCCGAGCGACAGGCCGCGATGGGCGAGGATCAGGTCGGAAGCGGTAGCACCGAGGCCACCAAGCAGGAATAGGCCAAGAAACAGCATCGGCCCCAGTGCCAGCTCCACCGTGTAGGCCACCACGAAGAACACCGCCAGATTGCCCAGCAGATGGTCCCAGCCGGCATGCAAAAACATATGGCTGAACAGGGTGAGCGCCGTAGGATGATCGGGCGCCAGCGCATAGCGCGGCGTGACCAGCTTGTCCCATTGCCGCTCGAACTGGCCACGCTGGCGCAGCCAGTCTGCATAGGCTTCCTGATGTGGCTGGACCACCTTGCCACCATGCAGATCGCGCAGAAAATCGCGGTCCATCTGCATTTCCTGCACCAGCTGGCCATCGGCGATGTCCTCATCCACCGCCTGCCCGTGCGCCTTGCGGTAGGCGCGATAGGCCGGCAGCTCCAGTGCAGGTAGCGTGGACGACTGGTAATAGCGCATCGCCTCTGCCTCGCGCATGCCATCACCGGCCTGCCACAAATACACCAGGGTGCAGATCAGCATGATGGCCAGGGTGACAATCGGCGGCTTGCGCCAGTCGGGGCGGGAGGGGAGCGGAACAATCAGCATGGGCGACTACCGTATCGAGACGCGAAGCATGCCAGAGTCGCGCTGATCCGGCAGCTGCAAAGGCCACTGCCTGTTGCGCAAACCGATAAATGCCATTCGCATATTTAGTCATTGTAAAATAATGACGAAAACATACTCACGGCATGTGCAAGCTTGCATAGACTTGCCTGGTTCAACAGATTCTGGAGTTTTCCATGTGCGGCATTGTCGGCGCAATTGCGCAACGTGATGTGGTGGGCCACCTGATCGATGGCCTGAAGCGGCTTGAATATCGTGGCTACGACTCATCCGGCATTGCCGTGCTGGCCAATGCCGCCATTCGCCGGGTGCGCCGCGTCGGCCGGGTGGCCGAAATGGAAAGCGCGGCACAAGCCGAGCAACTGAGCGGCCTGCTCGGCATTGGCCATACC
>NZ_JAYRLZ010000127.1:0-11880 GCF_041904975.1 Chitinimonas sp.
ATGATCGACAGAATCGCCATGCCATAACGTATTTGCTGGCGGTAGCTGCGTAGCGTCATGCCATAGCTGTTGCGAAAGCGTCGCTCGAACTGGCGGGCGCCCAAGCCGTATTCATCGCCCAACGCTGTCACCGACCGGTCGGCCCACTGGTAGGGCAGGTGCAGGGTGCTGCTGCGACCATCATAGGCCGCCAGTTTGGCCAGCAGGAAATGCTGGACGGCCGCGACCTGCTGCTCGATATCAGCGGCGTTGTCGATGCGGTCGAGCAGCTCGTCCACCTGCGGCCGGGGGAGCCAGTCGTACAGATCAACCTCGAGGTCAACGAATTCGTCCAGTGGTCGGCCGAACAAGCGCGGAAACTGGCCGGCGCGGAAGGTGACCGACAGAAAGCGAGTCGGCACATCGGTGGTGCCGGCGCGTGCCGAATGGGCGGGGCCGCACAAGGCTATGCGCGGCAAATAACCGCCGTGGGCCAGTCGCACTCGGCCTTCCAGCAGTAGCAGCAGCATCGGCTGAGCGCTGGCCGGCACGGTATAGCTACAGGCCGGCAGCTGCTTGACCAGCAGATGCATCAACACCCCGGCCAGCGCTGGGTGTGGCGTAAAGATGCGATGGAGCGCAGAAGACATGACGCGATTGTAAGTTGTAGAAGTTCGGACTTGATCTGACAGTCGCCCGTTTTAACGGTGCCTGATTGTCAGATCAAATCAGATTGTCGATTTTCTCCTTCCAGATGGCTTTCCCTGCCATCAAGGTCTGCAGTGGCGTGCGACCGCAGCACATTTTTCCCTGATGGGTGCGTTCGCTGTTGTAGTGCTCTACGAGCGATTCATTGCGGCGCCCGATGCTTGGGTACTTCCGTGAGAGCTAGTCCGCAAGGGTAAAGCTTAACGGTACATCGACGGCTACGTCGCTGCTCTGGCCATCACAGCGCAGCTTCTTCAAGGCGGCCAATACGGTGGATTGCATGGCGCGGCCGGCAAAGGCATTACTGGTCTGGCGCATCACCGGATTCTTGATCTCGCCGCCCGGGCCGACCGTAATGGTCATGGCCATATCAAAGCGGCTGATGCCGCGGCTATTGAAGTCCTCGCGATCAGCAATAACCGGAAAGCGATCTGCCAGCAGCGCCTGGATTTCCGGATAGTTACGGCAAACAACGCGGGCCTCGCGGCGCTCATCCTTCTTGACGTCTTCCTTGCCTGGGCCTCCATCCTGGATGACGGGACTGCTTGGCGCGGGTTTGTCGGTGGGAGGGCCATAGTCCACCGGCTTGTTGGCGGGTGGCGTAAAGTCATCAGGGATCTTCACTTCAACCGGTGGCAGGTAGGTCTTGTCCAGAGTCTTGGTGGGCAAATCAAACGGCTTGGGCGGCGGCGGTGGTGGGGTGATTTCCGGCGCAAGCTCTTCGATGATGATGGGCTTGATGATGGCTGGCAGGCTGCCATGGTAAGCCAAGCCCTGGATCATGGCGGCGACCACCACGATATGCAGGGCGGCTACCGCGCCGATGCCGCTCATATTGCGCAAAGGGGATTTGCCTTGTGGCGAGAAGTCCATGCTTGTCTCCTGAAGTGGGTTCCGGGGTGATGCTGATCGAGCTGGCTGGCAGTGGCATTGCTGCGATTGCCCTTGCTTGCAGTCGGTTGAACGGAAGGACTTCAGGATTCGGGTTTGAACAAGGTGAAATTCTTTTCGCAGCCGATTTCTCTGGCGCGGCGGCTGGTGGCTATACCCGCCGCATGATCACCAAGTCATGGTGGTTGCCGATGCAGCCCGGCACGATGCGCAGCAGCTCCAAGCCCAAGGCCGGCCAGCTTTGCTGGATATGCGCGTGGCTGTACACCACATTCTGGTAGTAGTCCGGCTCATCGATGACCTCGTCCAGGTCCGGGTTGCGGCTGAGCTGGGCAAAGGCTTGGCCGGCAAGGCTCTGGTAGTGCGCTTCGCTGAGGCGGGCGCGGCTCAGGGCCAGATCGGCGGCGATGGTGACGATGATCAGGCCACCGGGCCGACACAGGCGGCGCCATTCGCCAAGCCAGGCCACGGCGTCATGCTCACCCAGATGCAGCAATACATTGATGGCCAGCACCGCGCCAAATGATTGCTCCGCCATCGCGAGCGGCGGGCGCAGGCTGCCGGGGTGGCAATCAACGCCAGGCAAGGCGCTGCTGCACCAGGCCAGGCAGTCGGGGTCGATATCGACGGCGCTGACATTCAGGCCATCCACGGTTTGCAGATAGCGACTCAGGCGCCCCGGCCCGCAGCCGAAGTCCAGCACGCTGCCGCAGGCGGCAAGGCCATGGCCGGCCGTCGCTACCAGCTCGCGCTCAAGGCTGCGAAACAGGCTGTAGCCCTCGACAAAATACTGGTCGATGGCATTGCCGGTATGGCTGCGCTGCACCAGCTTCAGCGGCGGCGCGGCGGTTTCGCCGCGCAAATCCTCGGGTAGCACCTGCAGATCGTGCAGTGGCTCGATCACGGTGCCGCTGTGGCGATCGACGTATTGCAGCAGCAAGGGCGCGTTTGCTTGCGTGTCGATCGGGTGGCTGAACCTAAAGCCGGCGCGGCCGGCATTGGGGTAGAACCAGTAGAAGTCGCCAACATCGGGCCGCGCCACACCGCGTTCCAGCGCGACGACATCGATGCCATTCACCCGGAAGCCAACGCGCTCCACTTCCCCGGCCGGCGCAATCGCCCAGCCGGATACCGTCAGCTGTCCATCGCCCAAGGCAATGGCGTCGATGCACCACGGCGGCTGCCCGGCAATGGCGCGCATGGCGTCGCGATAAGCGATGGTGGTGCCGGCAGGCAGGGCATTGGCGGCTTGCCGGCGTGCCAGCACAGCGAAATTAGGCCCATAGGGGTGATCGGTGTGTTCAAAGGCGATGTCGATCTGGTTAAAGCCATATTGGCGCAGGCAGGCCAGGATATCGTCGCGCCGCATCCAGCGCGCATGGTTATCGACCCCGCCCCGGTATTTGCCACCGGGCAGATAGCGTTCGTAGTCAATCTCGAACAAGGTGCAACGCAGGCCGGTGCCGGGGCCCGGGTCTACCGGCCGGAACATGTCGGCAGTCATATACGGGCTGTTCAGTTGCTCGCTGTAGTAATGGGTCCACAGGAACAGGGTGTCGCTGTGCGCGGCCATCAGCTCGATACAGGCCAGTGGGTCGCGCTGGTGATACAGCACGCCGCTGGCCACGATCAGATCAAAGCGCTGCGGCTGGGCGGCCAGATAAGCCATGAAGTCGCCGTACTGGAATGACACCCGGTCGAGCTGGCATAGCTCCTTCACTAGCAGGCATTTCAGGTAGGACAGGGTGCAGGCATCCATTGCCAGCACCGATGTGGCCCCCGCTGCCTGCAACATATGGCTGTGTCCGCCTTCCAGCGGGCCCAGCTCGAAAACCTTCCAGCCTTCGATACTGCCCAGCTGTGCAATCAGCCAGTGGATGCGCGGGTCGTCAAACAGGGGGGCGCTGCCAGCGTCCAGGCCCAGCTCGGCCGGCAAGGCGGATGACCAGGCGCCTTTGAAGATATCGACCGCTGCCTGTTGATCAAAGCGCCCCTTGGCATAGCTATCCCAGGGGGCGGGGGGTGCTGCACTGGCTGCGGGTGCCGGCTGCGGTGCTGGTAGCGGGCTGATGGCGCGCTGCAGGCGCCGGCGGATGCGGCCGAGAAAAGGGCGGATCATAGTA
Source organism: Chitinimonas sp. (assembly GCF_041904975.1). NCBI lineage: Bacteria > Pseudomonadati > Pseudomonadota > Betaproteobacteria > Neisseriales > Chitinibacteraceae > Chitinimonas > Chitinimonas sp. The sequence continues at coordinate 3,702 of NZ_JAYRLZ010000127.1, forward strand.
CGGCCTCGAATTGCTGCAGGGCCTGCACGATTTGCCTGCGTTCGGCGTCGCCAATCCACCAGCCACACGGAATGCTGATCTGCTCGGCATCAAACCGGGCGACACCGCTCAAGGCTGATTCATCAGCATTGATGCCGAAGGCGCGATAGCGATCATTGCGCACATGCACGCGCGAGCAGGCGATGCCGGCGTCTCGCATATGTTCGAAAAATGCCTGCCGCTGCTTTACTCGCACCGTATACAACCAATGCGCACTGCTTCGATCCGGGCTGCGCAGCAAGGGGCGGATATGGCGAAAGCCGTGCAAGGCCGCATCGAAGTGGGCGGCATTGGCCTGATGCCGGGCCAGATTGGCATCGAGGTAGTTGAGCTGCTCCAGCCCGATGGTGGCGGCCACATCGTTCATATGAAATTTGTAGCCGGCTTCGTCAAGATCCTGATCCCAGCGGCATTCATCATTGGCCATATAGTGGCGGTCCAGCCCGAACCAGCGCAGGCGGCGCGCGCGCGCGTCCATCTCGCGCGATTTGCACACCAGGGCGCCGCCATCGACAGTGGTCAACAGCTTGATCGCCTGGAACGAGAAGCAGACAAAATCGCCATGCGCGCCAATGCGCAGGCCTTGGTAGCGTGAGCCGAGCGCATGGGCCGCATCTTCGATCAGGGCGATGCCGCGCGTGTGGGCAATCGCCGCCAGCTCGGCCAGATCGCAAGGATAGCCACCCCAGTGCACGGCAATGATCGCCTTGGTGCGCTCGCTGCATTTGGCGGCAACGTCGGCGGCCGAGATATTGCCGGTCCAGGGGTCGATATCGGCCCACACCATGCGGCCCCCCAAGGCTACGACTGGCGTGTGGGTGGCGACACAGGTCTGCGGGCTGGAAATCACCTCATCACCGGGGCCGACGCCCGCCAGGTGCAAGGCCAGATGCAGGGCCGAGGTGCCGCTATTGACGGTGACCACATCCGGCACTGCCAGCCAGTCGGCGAGTGCTCGCTCGAATTGAGCCACCCGCGGGCCCTCGCCGATATAGCCGCTGAACAGGGTTTGCTGCAGGGCGGGCATTACTGAGTCGGGCATGAAAACTTTGAACAGCGGTATGGTCGTGTCGGGCATTGCGCGATACTGCCTGTCGGGTTGAAGTAGGGGAGCTTGCAAGCTTTGCAGCTTGCCAAACCGGGCGCCGCCAGGCTGTGAGCTGCCTCACAATTGCTGCAGATTCAGCGTATTAGCGCTTGCTGGCAGGTCGAGCGGCTGTTAGCGTTGCTGCCTTTTTGCACGAACCCACGCTATGAATTCAAGCAAGCCGGTCGAGAACGAGGCGGCTGCTGCGCAGTTGGCGCTGCAGCGCCGCCTCGACAATACCGAATACCTGGTGGTGCTGCTTCGCAAGGACAAGCAGCGATTAAACCAGCAGATTGCCGATACCGAGCAGCATGTACGCAATCTGGAGGCGGTGATCACCGCGCAGCAGCGTGCTTACCAGACCTTGCTCGAATCGCATTCCTGGCGCATCACCGCGCCGCTGCGCCTGATCAGCCGCTGTCTCGCCGCCTGGCGGCAGCAGGGCTGGGCCGGGGTGTGCGCCGAGTTTCAGCGGCCGGCTCCTTCACCGCAAGCCCTGGCGCGTCTGCCCGAGCAGGGCGAGGCCGGCAGCGAGTACCAAGCCTGGATCGAACGCTTCGAGCGGCCCGATGCCGCCAAGCTCGCCGCCATTGCCACGGATATCGCCGCCATGGCGTCGCCGCCGCTGATTTCGGTGCTGATGCCGGTATACAACGCTCCCGTACATTGGCTGCGCCGCGCCATCGAATCGGTGCGCGAGCAGTACTACCCGCATTGGCAGCTGTGCATCGCCGACGATTGCTCGACCGACCCGCAGCTGCGCGCCTTGCTGAGCGACTATGCCGCCAGCGATAGCCGCATTCGCTTGGGCTGGCGCGAACAGAACGGCCATATCGCCGCCGCCACCAATAGCGCACTGGCGCTGGCCAGCGGCGAATTCGTCTGTCTGCTCGACCATGACGACGAGCTGGCACCGCATGCGCTGTATCTGCTGGCGCAGGCGATTCGGCAACATCCGGACGCCGAGCTGTTTTACAGCGACGAGGACAAGATTGATGAAGCCGGGGTGCGCAGCAACCCTTACTTCAAGCCAGACTGGAACCCCGATCTATTCCTTTGCTACAACCTGTTCAACCATCTGGGTGCCTTCAAGACCAGCCTGATCCGCGAGCTGGGCGGCATGCGCACCGGTTACGAGGGCAGCGAGGATTACGATCTGGTGCTGCGCGCAGTGGCGAAGGTCGGTCACGCCAAGGTCCGACATATTCCGCATGTGCTGTACCACTGGCGCACCATTGCCGGCAGCACCGCCATCGATCACAGCGAAAAGCCCTATACCGTGCCATCGGCGCTGGCGGCAGTGCGCGATCATCTGGCGGCAATCGGCATTGCGGCCAACGTCAGCGAATCGGCGCCGGGCGCGGGTTCCTTGCGGGTGCGCTATGCCTTGCCGGCCGCGCCACCCAAGGTCAGCGTCATCATTCCCACCCGCGATGGCTATGCCTTGCTGCGCCAGTGCCTGGACAGCGTCTACAGCAAAACCCGCTACCCGAACTTTGATGTGACGGTGGTGGACAACGGCAGCGAAGACCCGCAGCTGCTGGTCTATCTGCAAGCAATGAGCCTGAGCCACGGCTTGCGGGTAGTGCGCGACGACGGCCCATTCAACTATTCGGCCATCAATAACCGCGCCGCGCGCCAGGTTGATGGCGAATTGCTGTGCCTGATGAATAACGATATCGAAGTGATCAGCCCCGACTGGCTGGACGAGATGGTGAGCCAGGCGCTGCGGCCCGAGATCGGCATGGTGGGCTGCCGGCTCTGGTATCCGGACGACACTTTGCAGCACGCCGGGGTGATACTTGGCATTGGCGGCGTGGCCGGCCATGCGCACCATCGCCTGACCCGCGAGCAGGGCGGCTACTTCAATCGCGCGCGCCTGGTGCAGAACTACTCGGCCATCACCGCCGCCTGCGCTGTGGTGCGCCGCGAGGTGTTCTGGCAGGTCGGCGGCTTCAACGAGGTCGATCTGGCGGTGGCGTTCAACGATACCGATCTGTGCCTGCGCGTCGGGGAGGCGGGCTACCGCAATCTGTGGACGCCCTATGCCGAGCTCTACCACCATGAATCGGCCACCCGTGGCCTGGAAGACAGCCCCGCCAAGCTCGCCCGCTTTGCCGGCGAAATGGCCCATATGCAGCGCCGCTACGGCGACTTCCTGCTCCACGACCCGGCCTACAACCCGAATCTGGCGCTGGAGCGGCAGGACTACACCCTGGCCTACCCGCCGCGCTGCAACTGGGGGCCAGGCAGCCATGACGCGGGGCGCTGACTTGAAGCATGTCGCGCAAACATAGAAGACAGTGCGGGCATTGGTAGCTAACCCTCAATACAGGCGCACGCGTGCCAGCGCGCAACACGAGCTGTTGCTGCCAGCGCGCGCATCTGGTTGTGTTGTGTAGTCCCCAGGCGCAAGTTCTAGGCACGCCGTCTCCTGCGTTTGCCCTTGTGCCAATTGCTTGACTGGCCTCACTACTGGATCCGGTCATTCATCGCGTTCGATCGTGGGTGACAGCCTTCTTGCCGTGGCTGGTCTATTCACCGGTTTAGCCGCATGTGTTCACAAAACACAATGGGCGTGCAGGTTAACTGCTGAGCGCCTACTCCGCAGAGGGATAGAAAAGACTGAATACAATGTGTCGTGTCGGCGATTATGTGTGCTGCGCGCCTTATATCTGCTGACGCCAAGTGTTCAGGAATCTATTGTCGCCTGTCTGGTAGGAGTGATACTGACGCCCCTCACGATTCCTTGGCGTTATGTAGTCAAAAAGTACTTGCATTCGCCGGGGCTGCGCGGGCGGTAGAGGCAGGCCCCCCCCTCTAGGTAATACGCCTAAAATGGCCCTCGTTGGGTAAGCTGCCATTATGTTTCCACTGTCGTCAGTCGAGCCAAGTCAAAACACCGCGTCCTCATTCAATGTGCTGGCCTTGTTTGGTCGGCGCAGGGTAGCGACTGTCGCATCTATCTGTACCGCATTAAGTCTGTTATTCAGCATCGGCTGGGAGTCGCCTTGGACTGGGCTGGCATTGCGGGTGTTCGGATGTGGTTTTGCGGCCCTGCTGGCATTTGGCCTGTTCGAACAGTGGCCACGTCGCATGCCCGGCTGGTTGGCGCGCTGGGTGATTCAAGTCCTGGCAGTCGGTGTCGCGGTGCCGATCGCGGCTTTTGCTATTTATCACCTGAGCACACCTGTTGGTGCGCCGGTGTTCTGGGCAGAACCGAAACGTTTGAACGGCTTCATGACAGTGACCTTCTCAGGCATGTTGTTGGCCCCTTGGGTGGCATTGACCGCCTTGCTGCGCCAGCGCGAGGCCAAGGTGAAGGAGCAGGCGACTAGCTTTGCGCTGGAGCGCAGCGAAATGGCGCGGCAGGCGCTGGATGCGCGCATGCGGCTGCTTACCGCCCAAGCGCAGCCGCACTTTCTGTTCAATACCCTGGCCAATGTGCAAGCCCTGGTCGAGGTGGGTTCACCGCGTGCGCCACGGCTATTGGAAAGCCTGACGGCCTATCTGCGCGCGGCGGTGCCGCGCATCGATGGCTCGGCCAGTACGCTCGGCCAGGAGCTGGAACTGGTGCGCGCTTATCTGGAATTGATGCAGATGCGCATGCCCGATCGCCTGTCCTTTGCGCTGCATAGTGCCGACGGCATGGCGCTGTTGCCCTGTCCGCCGATGACGCTGCTGACGCTGGTGGAGAATGCCGTCCAGCATGGTATCGACCCGAGCGAAGAAGGCGGGCGGATCGATGTTCGTGCCGAGTTGCTAGCGGGCAAGGCCGGTCGCTGCCGCTTGACGGTCAGCGATACCGGCGTCGGCCTGCAGAGCACCGGTCGCGGCCTCGGGACTGGCCTCGCCGCTCTGCGCGAACGCCTGCTGTGGGCCTATGGCGGCAGCGCTACGTTGGAGCTGATCGAGGTGGAACCGCATGGTGTGCAAGCCGTGATTGAATTCGATAGCGAGCCAAAATGACCCTGACCGCCCTGATCGCCGATGATGAGCCGCTGCTGCGCGAGATTCTGGAAGCCCGCCTGGCTGTAGCCTGGCCTGAACTGCGCATTGTGGCGCAGGCGCGCAATGGGCGGGAGGCGCTGGCCATGTTCGAGGAGCACCAGCCGACGGTGTGTTTTCTCGATGTGCATATGCCGGGGCTCAGTGGCATCGAGGTGGCGCGGCAGATCGGCAAGCGTGCGCATCTGGTGTTTGTCACGGCGTTTGATCAGTACGCGCTCGAAGCTTTCGAGCATGGTGTGCTCGACTATCTGGTCAAGCCGGTCAGCGCTGCACGCCTTGGCGAAACGGTGTCGCGTTTGCAGGCACGCCTGCAAACGGCGCAGCCGGCGGTACACAGCGAGGCCGTGCTGGTGCAACTGGCGCAGCGGCTCAAACTGGACCAGCCCGAGCCGCTGCGTTGGGTGCGGGCCACGGTGGGCCCATCCTTACGCATGATTCCGGTCGACGATATTGATTATCTGAAGAGCGATAGCAAATACACCCTGGTCGCTTATCGCGACGAAGGCCAGCCCGCCGAAGCCTTGATACGCACGCCGCTCAAGGATTTGATCGCCCAGCTCGATGCCCGGCAATTTGCCCAGGTGCACCGCTCGGTGGTGGTGAATTTACGGGCCATTCGCCGCGTTACCCGGGGTGAGAACGAAACCGCCAATATCGAACTGAAGGGCCGTAGCGAGCGGCTGCCGGTGAGTCGCAGTTTTTTGGGGCTGTTCAAGGAAATGTAGGCGCATTGGCACTGCGATGGTTGGCTGCTCGAGGGCATCAGCTAATATCTGGCTCGAACTATTGACCCTAGCAGGGACATGATGAGTCACGCTCCGGATATTACTCAGCTGTTGCTGAAAGCCCGGCACGGCGATGCCGCGGCAGCAGATTTCCTCTACAAAGCGCTCTATGCAGAGCTAACGAGGTTATCGAGCCAGCATTTGCATCGTGCGGGAACTACCTCGCTAGATCCCTGCCGCGTGGTACACGAAACCTACCTGCGCCTGCAGCCCAGCGACGATAAAGACTTTGTGAATCGGAAGACCTTCTTTGCGTATGCATCTCAGGTAATGCGTAGCGTCGTGATTGACTACTTTCGCGAGCGACAGGCGGATAAGCGCGGAGGAGGAGCGTTACCCATTACGCTTGATACGCAAATGCTGAATCAGTCAGGCAAAGTGCACGATTTTCTGAGACTGAATGACGCATTGATCGAATTGGAAGCTGCTTCTCCTCGTTGTTTGCAAGTGGTGGAAATGCGTTACTTTGGCGGTTTAACGGAAGAGGAAATCGCCCAGTTATTGGATGTTTCCGTGCCGACGGTTAAGCGTGATTGGCGCAAGGCCCGAGCATTTCTGTTCGATCAATTGAGTAACTAAGCTCATGCCTACAGAAAACCAGCAAGATGGCGTTTCGCGACTAGCCCTGTTTGAAAGCTGGCTGGCGCTAGACGAAGTGGAACGTACTGCGATGCTGGCACGCCTTGCCCGCGACGACCCGAGTGCTTTTGATGGTCTGCAGGCATTGATTCGCGCTGACGAAGCCGTAGACGCCAATGGTTTTCTGGCAAGGCCTGTACTGCACGATACTGGCTTGTTTGGCGCTGGTGAAAAGATTGGCCCAGCGCCGGCGCTTGAAGGGTTGACCATAGGTCGTTGGCGTTTGGCCCGTATGCTGGGCGCCGGTGGGATGGGCCAGGTGTGGATGGCACAGCGTAGTGATGGCATGTTCAATGACCAAGTTGCCATCAAGATGCTGCATGATCATTCGATCAATGCGGCGGCAAATGAGCGATTTGCGCGAGAGGGTCAAATTCTCGGTGAATTAACGCACCCCAATATTGTACGACTATTGGATGCGGGTTTTACGGATCGCGGGCAGCGCTATCTGGTCCTGGAATATATCGACGGGCTGCGTATTGATGAATACTGCGATGTGCATTGCTTGGATATTCGGTCGCGTATTGGATTGATTCGCGATGTCTGTGTTGCAGTGGCTTTTGCGCATGCTAACTTGGTCGTGCATCGCGATATAAAACCATCGAATGTATTAATCCAGCCTGATAAGACGGTCAAGTTATTGGATTTTGGCGTCGCCAAGCTACTCGATAGAGCAAAGCAGCAGCTCGATGTTACCCAGCTCGCGGGCGTAGCGCTGACTCCGGAATATGCGGCACCTGAGCAGATCGAGACGGGCCCGATTACTACCCAGACCGATGTCTATGCCTTGGGCGTATTACTGTATCACCTGCTCGCGGGCTGTCGGCCCTATGGTGCGGTCGAAAGTGGCCTGCCGCAATTGATGCAGGCCATTCTGAACGACGAGCCGGCGCGCATGTCGGCGCGTCTGGCGAGCTTGCCTGTGGACGAGCAGACGCAGGTGAGCCGACGCCGGTCTATCTCGATCAGTGGATTGCAGCGCAAGCTGCGAGGCGATCTGGACAACATCGTATCCAAGGCCATCAGAAAGCGGCCCGCGGATCGATACGAGTCCGTCAGAGCGTTGGCCGAAGACTTGGAGCGCTACTTGGCGTATCAACCGGTACACGCTCGCGGCGAGAGTGCGATCTACCGCCTGGGGAAGTTCTTGCGCCGCCACCGTTTGGGCGTGGCCGTGGCGGGCGTGGTGCTGGCATTCGCTATCGGTAGCACGGTAACCATCGTGCTTCAGGCCCGTCATGCCTTAGGCTTGGCTGCTATTGCACAGATGCAGCGAAACCGTGCTGAGCTAGCGGCAAAAGAGGCGCAGGCTTTTGCAGCACAGGCGCGTTTGCAGACTGAGGCGGCAGAGCGCTATCGACGATCTGCCCAAGTGGAAGCGGCGCGCTCCAAGCATGAAGCACAGCATGCCTTGCAAAGTCTTGCACTCGCCAACAAAGAGGCGGCAAAGGCGACGGCAGTAAAGGAATACCTGGTAGAGGTGTTCCGGACGAATTCACGCTACCAGCCAGATCCCGAGAAGGCTCGGCAAACTACCGTTCGAGCCTTGCTTGATATTGGTGCCGAGCGCTTGCGTAACCGCTTGCAGGATCAACCCGCTGTGAGAGCGGAGCTGGCA
>NZ_JAYRLZ010000433.1:0-2115 GCF_041904975.1 Chitinimonas sp.
CGTCAGTCAAACGAAACTCTTCACGGAATACTGGCCGATTGCTGCAGAAAATGTCGTGACGGGTTTGTACGCGGCAGATAGAATTTCTATTCACTTGGCTATTCATTCATTTATTCAAACTCATGGCTCGTCACGCCGACCCAATTCGCCTGCTGCTCGCTCAAGGTCCAATGGCCGCTCGCCAAATCGTTGAAAGGACAGGAATTAGCCAGCCCACGGTTTCGCGTGCCTTGGCAGCGCTCGGCGATGAGGTTGTCCGAATTGGCGCTGGTTCCGCTATTCGTTACGCCCTGCGAGACCCTGCTCGCGGCTTCGCGTCGGTGCCGATATACCGGGTCGGCGATGAGGGGTTGATTCGGGAGCTTGGTACGCTCGTTCCCGTTCGCCCAGGCGGCTTTGTGATGATCCAGGCCGACGGCGTGACACTGCATACCGAAGGGCTGCCGTGGTGGTTGCTGGATATGCGGCCGCAGGGCTATCTCGGCCGGGCCTACGCATCGACGCATGCGGCCGCGCTCGGTTTGCCGGCAAACCCGGAGCACTGGGGCGATGCTGAAGTCATCAGGGCTTTGCTGGCGCACGGCCATGATGCAATCGGCAACCTGTTGATCGGGGAACTGGCGCGCGACCGTTTTATTGGCATGCCGCCTCCGTCGCCAGTTGACCGGTTTGGGGACTATCCCGCCCTTGCGCGCGCCGCCAGTTCCGGGGATGTTCCCGGGTCGTCTGCCGGTGGTGAGCAACCCAAGTTTTGTACCTACACGGAACGCGGTCATGTGCTGGTGAAATTTTCGGCGCCTGACGAAAACCCGGTCAGCGAGCGCTGGCGCGACCTCCTGCTGGCCGAGCATCTGGCTCTTTCGGTCCTCGGCATCGACACTGAGGTTTTCGATTTCGGCATTCAGCGATTCCTGGAAGTGCCGCGCTTTGACCGCGTCGGTCAGTTCGGGCGCCTTGGTGTGTTCTCCCTGCGCGCGCTGGAAGCGGAATTCGTGGGAGATGCTTCGGCAACCTGGCCGTCGTTGGTCAGTCGTCTTGTCGCTGACGGTCATGTCCATGCCGATGCCGTCGCCGGTTCTGCGGTGCTGTGGGCATTCGGCACCTTGATTGGCAATACCGACATGCATGCGGGGAATTTGTCGTTTGTCAGTCGCCATGGCCGCCCATATCAACTGGCGCCGGCCTACGATGTTCTGCCCATGGGGTTTGCCCCGCGAAGTGGCGGTGCGCTTGTCGATACTTTGTCGCCGGCCTCGCTATCCGCTTCGGTCGACGGTGAATCCTGGCGTGAAGCGCTGCGTTTGGCTGACATGTTCTTTGCCCGGGTCTGCGCTTGCGATGGCTTCTCAAGCCGGTTTTATCCATGCATCGACGCGTTACGCCGGCACATCGACGAGGCCGCATCGCGTATCGCGCGGTTGGGATGAAGCCGCCCGAAGCCAATTATTTTCAAAGGAGCAGGAATGTCCGGAATTCGGTTCAACAAGGAACGCTCATGAAACTCTATCTCGCCGGCCCCGATGTCTTTCGCCCCGACGCGGCACAGTGGGCTGAACATGCTCGGCGCTTGTGCCGGCAGGACGGGCATGAAGCGCTGATCCCGCTCGATGGCGTGGAAACGACGGCCGGGCTGATCCAGTCTGCCGATGCGGTGCTGGCCAATCTGAACCCTTTCCGCGGCTGCGAGCCGGATTCAGGCACCTGCGTCGAGGTTGGCTTTGCACTGGCGCTCGGCAAGCCGGTGATCGCTTATCTTGAAGGAACGGAAACCACGGTCGAGCGCGTCAGGCGCCTGCAGGGCGGTGTGGAAGCCGGGCCGGACGGGAGGCCTCTCGATCGCGACGGGCTGCACATCGAGGATTTCGGCCTGCCGCTCAACCTGATGCTGGCCGTGCCGGCGCGCCTGGTCGCCGGCGGCTTGCCCGAGGCACTGGCAGCGCTCAGCCAGGCCTGAACATCAGGGCAGGATCAGAGCAGTTCGGTATCGGCGTGACTGTAGGCCGGCGCGCAGCAGCACAGGATGCGCAGCGCCTCGTGGCCGGTGTTGGCCACCCGGTGCGCCGTGCCGGGTGCGATCAGGATGCTGTCGCCGGCCGCAATGGCGAAAACCTCGTC
>NZ_JAYRLZ010000434.1:0-2104 GCF_041904975.1 Chitinimonas sp.
GGCCATCTTCTCGCGCACATCCTTGAGCTTGTGCTCGGCCAGGCTGCTGGCTTCCTCGCAATGGGTGCCATCCTCCAGCCGCAGTAGCTCGGCGATTTCGTCCAGGCTAAAGCCCAGCCGCTGGGCCGATTTCACGAACCGCACTCGTGTTACATCCGCCTCGCCATAGCGGCGAATGCTGCCATAGGGCTTGTCTGGCTCCGGCAGCAGGCCCTTGCGCTGGTAGAACCGGATGGTCTCCACATTGACCCCGGCCGCCTTGGCAAAAACGCCAATGGTCAGATTCTCAAAATTAATTTGCATATCGCTTGACTCCGTACATAACTACGGAAGTAAGCTTAAGCTATCCAAACCAAATTTGAAAGGACAAGCGTATGTCTGAACCACAAAACGGGCGCGGCGCGCTCTTCGCCGGTGGGCTGGCCGCCATTCTTGCGTCGGCCTGCTGCCTGGGGCCGCTGGTTTTGATCGCCTTGGGGTTCAGCGGGGCATGGATCGGCAACCTGACGGTGCTGGAACCCTATCGCCCGATCTTCATCGGCGCAGCGCTGGTCGCGCTGTTTTTCGCCTGGCGGCGCATCTACCGCCCGGCGCAAGCCTGCAAACCGGGTGAGGTCTGCGCGATTCCCCAAGTGCGAGCTACTTACAAGCTCATTTTCTGGATCGTGGCCGCGCTGGTCCTGGTCTCGCTCGGATTTCCCTACGTCATGCCATTTTTCTATTAATCACAGGAGTTCATCATGAAAAAACTGTTTGCCGCCCTCGCCCTCGCTGCCGTTGTTGCCCCCGTGTGGGCCGCCACCCAGACCGTCACGCTGTCCGTGCCTGGCATGACCTGCGCCTCTTGCCCGATCACTGTCAAGCACGCGCTTTCCAAGGTTGAGGGCGTGAGCAAGACCGACGTAAGTTTCGACAAGCGCCAGGCCGTCGTCACCTTCGACGATGCCAAGACCAACGTCCAGAAGTTGACCAAGGCGACCGAGGACGCGGGCTATCCGTCCAGCCTCAAACGCTGATCCGTTAACCGAACTCGGGAGCGACACATGGGACTCATCACGCGCATCGCTGGCAAAACCGGCGCGCTCGGCAGCGTCGTTTCCGCGATGGGCTGCGCCGCCTGTTTTCCTGCCATCGCCAGCTTTGGCGCGGCCATCGGACTGGGCTTCTTGAGCCAGTACGAGGGGCTATTCATTGGCATCCTGCTGCCGATGTTCGCCGGCATCGCGTTACTCGCCAATGCTATCGCTTGGCTCAATCATCGACAGTGGCGACGCACGGCGCTCGGCACGATAGGCCCGATCTTGGTGCTGGCAGCGGTGTTTTTAATGCGGGCTTACGGCTGGCAGAGCGGTGGACTGCTCTATGTCGGCCTGGCCTTGATGGTTGGGGTGTCGGTCTGGGATTTCATCTCGCCAGCACATCGCCGCTGCGGGCCGGACAGCTGTGAATTGCCAGAACAACGTGGCTGACGGCAACAGCCGTAGCCACCACAGAAAAGGAAAAATACATGACCACCCTGAAAATCACCGGGATGACCTGCGACTCGTGCGCGGCTCACGTCAAGGAAGCCTTGGAGAAAGTGCCCGGCGTGCAATCGGCGCTGGTGTCCTATCCGAAGGGCACAGCGCAACTCGCCATTGAGGCGGGCACGTCATCGGATGCGCTGACTACCGCCGTGGCCGGACTGGGCTACGAGGCAACGCTTGCCGATGCGCCACCGACGGACAACCGCGCCGGCCTGCTCGACAAGATGCGCGGCTGGATAGGGGCCGCTGATAAGCCCAGTGGCAACGAACGCCCGTTGCAGGTCGTCGTCATTGGTAGCGGTGGCGCGGCAATGGCGGCAGCACTGAAGGCCGTCGAGCAAGGCGCGCACGTCTCGCTGATCGAGCGCGGCACCATCGGCGGCACCTGCGTCAACGTCGGCTGCGTGCCGTCCAAGATCATGATTCGCGCCGCCCACATCGCCCATTTACGTCGGGAAAGTCCGTTCGACGGCGGTATCGCGGCGACTGTGCCTGCGATTGACCGCAGCAAACTACTGGCCCAGCAGCAGGCGCGCGTCGAAGAACTGCGCCATGCCAAGTACGAAGGCATTCTGGAC
>NZ_JAYRLZ010000128.1:0-11793 GCF_041904975.1 Chitinimonas sp.
AGCCTCCCTCACCACCCAGCCCCGGATGCGACCATGCACGACCTCAGCCACTGGCAAGCCCGCCCTCGCCCGCAGCGCACTACCCTCAGCGGGCGCTACTGCCAGCTAGCCCCCTTGCTGCCTGCCCAGCATGGCGATGATTTGTTCGCCGCCTCGATGGCGCCTGGCGCGGAAGCGCGATTCCGCTACCTGTTCGATCGCCCGCAAACCCGCGCAGCCTTCGATGCCTGGCTGGAACAGGCCAGCGCCTCGACCGATCCGCTGTATAGCGCGGTGATCGATATGGCATCCGGCCGCTGCGAAGGGCGCCAGGCCTTGATGCGCATTGCCGAAAATGACGGCGTGATCGAAATCGGCAGCATTCTGTGGGGACCGGCCATTGCCCGCAGCCGGGTGGCCAGCGAAGCGCTGTTTCTTACTGCCCGCCATGTATTTGAAGACTTGGGTTACCGGCGCCTGGAATGGAAATGCAATTCACTGAATGAGCCATCCAAACAGGCTGCTTTGCGCTTTGGCTTCCAATATGAAGGCACCTTCCACCAGCATATGGTATTCAAGGGCGAAAACCGCGACACCACCTGGTTTGCCATGCTCGATCGCGATTGGCCGGCGCTGCGCGCGAGCTTCGAGCAGTGGCTGGCGCCGGAAAACTTCGACGAAACAGGCCAGCAAAAAAACCGCCTGGCCTGCCGTATGGCTGGCCAGGCGGCCTGAACGCCCGCGCTTTGCGATTCAGCCGCGTTCGGCCAGCACCAGGGCCACACTGCGGCGTTTGCCTGCGGCATCTTGCACCGTCAGCTCGATGCGGCTGCCTACAGGCCCCATCAGCTGCGCGCGCAGCCGGCCAAGGTCGGCAAGCGGTTGGCCAGCCAGTGCCACAAGTCGCTCGCCGGACAGTACGCCGGCTAGGGCGGCCGCACTGCCCTTGGCAACATCCAGCACCTCGAAGCCCTCGCCTTGCTCGGCGCGCAGCAAGAACATGCCGGAGCGATCATAGTCACCGGCATCGCTGAAGCTGGCGGCGGCCGGCTCCAGATAGATGCAGCTATTGGCGTAATCCAGCGTCACCACGAAATGCTTGAGCAAGGCACCGCCGATATTGCCTGCGGTATGGCCGGCGCCTTCATTGCCATCGGCTTCGGCGGCGCGGGTCACCCGGAGCTGGCGCAGCTTGATCGGGCCCAGCTCCAGGGTGTCGAGCCGGCTCTGGCTGACAACGGTGGGGCCGCCCACACCAAAGCCATCGACAAATGGTGCCGACCAGCTTGCCTTTGCCAATTGCGGATGTGCCTTGGCAAAGCCATCGGTCAGCCAGACACCGCTGCGCGAGCCGGTATCCAGCTGGAACTCGCCCGGCACGCCATTGATCTTGGCTTCCACAATCGGGGTGCGGTCGGCAAATTTCAGCGGCAGGCGGATCGCGCCGGCGGACGGCACAAAATGCCCCTGTTCGATCAGGCTGAGCTTGCTGGCCGGATAGTCGATACGCACCACCGTACGCTTGGCCACCTCGTAACCGATCAAGCCATCAAACGGCTCGCCAGCGGCACGGTTCAGCCGGGCAAGGTCCATGGTGACAAAGGGCTGTTGCGTCAGGGTAAGCGCACCAAGGCGCATCCGGGGGACCTTGGTAAAGCCGAAGCTGACCGTCTCCTTGCCGAAACCGCCGCCCTGCACTGCCCCTTCGCTGCGGTAACCGCGGCCATCGGCCAGCTTGCGGTCGATCAGGTTCAAGGCGCCGGTATCGAAGATCATATTCAGCGGCGCGCCCTGGTCTACATCCAGCGTCACCATGATGTGATTCGCATCCAGATGGAAAGGCAGGGTCACACTATGCTGGCCCGATGCGAAGGCAAAGTCGGCCGCCGGTGGCGCCGGCCGGCTGAAGGTGCTGTCCGGCAGATCCACGTTCACCTCGGCGCTGTCGAGCGCCAGCTGCTGCGCCTCCTTGCCGCTCTTCACATAGACGCTGCTGATCTTGAACGGCAGGCTGACGCCACTTACCTGATGAAAATCGCTATAGCGGTCCATGGTCGGCTGAGCGCCGTGCAGGGCGACATAGCGCTCGATGCGTTGATTGCTGCGGCTGATCCATAGCTCGAACGGCAGGCCGCCCTGCGGCGCGATGCGTACCGCGTCGTACACCACGCCATCGGCACTGCGCTCGCCGGCGTAGCTGCGCTCAGCCTTCATCCTGTCGGGAAACCAGTAGGCCAGGCTGTCGCGGTACAGTGACGACACCGCTTCGGCCTTATCGTCACCAGCGGTCAAGGCCTGGGTCTGTCCGGTCGCATCGGCCGACCAAGCTTCTTTGCCATCAAAGCCCGATGCTCCCTTTATCACGCCAAGATCGTAGTGAAAGTGGTTGCGCTGCCGCGCCAGATCAACGTGCTGGATATAGCTGCCCTGCAATTGCGGCAATTGCAGCCTCCCCTTCTCGCTCAGCGTTTTCACGCCGTCCCAGGCTTTGCCACCGGTAGCTTCCTTGGCCTTTTGCAGCAGCGCTTCAGCGCGCGCATCGTCGGCCCATGCCGGCTTACACAGAGAAAACAGACCAAACAAGGCAAGGGTCAACACGGTGGGTTTGTTCATTTTGTTTCCTTCATGGTGCGCAATGGTCGGCGGCTGGCGTATCAGCCGGTTAGCGCCGCCATCTTGCGCAAGCCGCCGCCTGTTCACACCCGGCGCGAGACGAATCGCGCATCGGGCAGCATGAAACCGGAAAATGCCGGAATAAATTTGCCGCAAGCGGCCCTTAGTCGGCGAGCGGCTTCAGGCGCAGCGACATCAGCGCGGCCACCGCGAGCAAGACCGCAATCCCGACAAAGGCAGCATGACAGGCCGCCAATCCGGCAGCGTGGGCGCCGGCTGCCTGCTGCGTGGCAACGCCGTGGGCGAGCGTGGACAGACCGGCAATGCCCAGCGTCCCGCCGAGCTGGCGCGCGGTATTGAACAGGCCCGAGGCAATGCCGGCCTCTTTTCCGGCAATGCCATCAAGCGCGGTATGGGCTGCCGTCATCAGCATCAGGCCAAGGCCCAGGCCGATCAGCATCGATGGCCCAAGGATATCGAGGCGATATGTGGCCTGCAGCGGGCACTGGCTCAAGCACAGCAGGCCAGCCGCCGCGATCAGCCCGCCATAGCAGGGCAGCTGGCGCACGCCGGCATCCATCATCGGTCGCGACACGATGGCGGCTACCGCCAGCGCGGCGGCCATCGGCGCCATGCACAGGCCGCTATCCTGCGCATTCATGCCCAGCACCTGCTGCAGCAAGATGGACATGAAATAGGTACTGGCAGTCAGCGCCGCACCCAGACCCATCACCACCACATTGCCATTGCGCACATTGGGCAGCCGAAAAATGCTCAGCTGCAGCAAGGGCTGCGCGCTACGCGATTCGATGATGCAAAAGGCCAACAGCAAACAGGCGCCCATACCCAGCGCCACCAGCACCAGCGGTGCCGACCAGCCCAGGCTCGCGGCCTGCGAGATGCCATACAGCAAGCTGGCCATGCCCAGGGTTACGCTGGCGGCGCCCGGTAGATCGAGTTTGCCGGACCTGGCCTGGCTGCTGCGCTGGATACAGGCCGCCACCGCCAGGATCAGCGCCACGCCGATCGGCACATTGACGAACATCACCCAGCGCCAGCCCAGCTGGGCAGTCAGCACGCCGCCAGCCAGTACGCCGCAGGCGGACGCCACCGAGCTGGATGCCGCCCACGCCGATATCGCCTTGCCGCGCGCCGGGCCACTCGGATACACCGCAACGATCAGCGCCAGGGTGGAGGTAGCCAGCGCCGACGCCCCGATTCCCTGCACCGCCCGCGCCGCCAGCAATACCGGCCCGCTGTCGGCCAGGCCGCCTAGCAGACTGCCCAGGGTGAACACGGTCAGGCCGCCCAGCAATACCGGCTTGCGGCCATACAGATCGCTGGCACGCGCTGCCAGCAACATGAAGCCGCCGAGGCACAGCAAGTAAGCATCCACCACCCATTGCAGCTGCAGGGCAGTGAGCCCCAGGCCCGCCTGGATGCCGGGCAGGGCGACATTCACGATGGCGCCATCCATCACCACCATAAAGGAGGAAACGCAGGCAATGAGTACCGCCACCCAGGGCGGCAGATCGGGCCGGATCAAGGCCGGCGGGCTGATGGGACGGGGGGCGTGTTGCACGCTAGTCATGGCGTTCTTTCAAGGAGTTGGACCAGCCGCCAGTGTTGGACAGATCGGCGCCCGCTTGATAACGTTGTTTTGACGACAAATATTGAATTTCAGCCAAAGTGACTACATCAGCCCCGCCACCCAACTACAGCGATCTGCTCGACGGCCCTGCCCTGATCGCGCTATGGGGCGAAGCCGACAGCAATGCGCAATTCCGGCTCGGCACCCAGGAATACGCCGAGCACCATCACCGGCGCGGTCAGTTGTTCTGCGTGGAAAGCGGCTTGGTGCATGTGCGTACCCGCCATGGCTCCTGGCTGCTGCCGCCGCACCGCGCCGGCTGGATTCCGCCCGATGAGCCGCATAGCGTGTCGATCAGCGGTGCCATGCGCGGCTGGAGCGTGTTGGTGACACCAGCAGCCTGTGCCGATCTGCCGAGCGAGCCTTGCGTGGTGGGTGTGAGCGAGCTATTGCGCGCGCTGGTGCGCCGCGCCAGTGGCTGGACCGAGCAGCTGACGCTCGCGCCCGCACAAAGCCGCGCCGTGGCCGTGCTGCTGGATGAGTTGCAACAGGCGCAGCAAGAACCCTTGCATCTGCCGATGCCGCGCGAGCGCCGGCTACGGCGGATTGCCGAGGCCATCCTCACGCAGCCGGGGGATGCGCGCACCCTTGCGCAATGGGCCAGCTGGGGTGGGCTATCGGCGCGCAATCTGAGCCGTCTGATGCTGGCCGAGACCGGCCACAGCTTCGCGCAATGGCGGCAGCAGGCGCGCCTGTTGCTGGCACTGGAGCGCCTCGCCCAGGGCGAGGCAGTAAACAATGTCGCCGATGCGCTGGGCTATGCCACGCCGAGCAATTTCATCGCCATGTTCCGGCGCAGCTTCGGTCTGCCGCCGGCGCGCTATTTCTCGCTGCGCCCCGATCGGCTAGTCTGAAGCCCCACCCTTCCCCTGCACACAAACAGGAAAAACATGAACCACATCGTCTGGGTCGATATTCCGGTCAACGATCTTGACCGCGCCATCCGTTTTTACAGCGCTGTGCTGGACTGCGAGGTTAGCCGCCAGGGCGGCCCCGGTTTTCTGTTCGGCCTGCTGCCACATGAAGGTGATGAGGTAGCCGGCTGCCTGTATACGCCGGACGGCGACAATGCCCCGTCGGCAAGCGGGCCCTTGGTCTATCTGAATGTGGCATCGCGCATGGCAGCAGCACTGGAGGCGGTCACGCTGCTGGGTGGCAGCATTGTGAAGCCAGCCCACCCGATCGGCCCGCATGGCTTTCGCGCCATCATCCTCGACAGCGAAGGCAACCGCATCGCCCTGCATGCGCCGGCGTTCTAGCCAGGCTTGCCGACTTTACAAACCCTCAGCGCAGAGGCGCAGAGAAAGGCAAGATCAAGAAAAGTGCGGGCAGGACGTTTGAAACGGACCTAGCTTGGCCGCAGCACTTCTCTTGGTTTTCCTCCGCGTTCTCTGCGTTGAAGCCTTTGGCTGTGCAATGCTGTTCAAAAACCTAATGCAACTTGATCTTCGGCCTGTGCACCCGGTCCAGCCATTCGGACAGGGTGATCAACACGGTGCGTATCAAGCCCGACAATGCCATCTGGTGCTGCTTATGCAAGCCCCAGTACATCAGCTTGGCCAGCTGCCCTTCCACAAACAGGCTGCCGCGCGCCAGGCTGCCCATCAGCGAGCCCACCGAGGAATAGCTGGCCAATGACACCAGCGAGCCGTAGTCCTGGAAGGTGAAGGGCTTGAGGCTTTTCCCTGCCAGGGCGCGTTCGATATTGGCGGCCAGCACCGCCGCCTGCTGGTGCGCGGCCTGGGCACGAGCCGGCACCCAGCCACCGGCGCCATTGGGGCAGGCGGCGCAATCGCCAAAGGCAAAGATGCGCTCGTCAACACTGGTTTGCAGGCTGGGCGCCACCAAGAGCTGGTTGAGGCGATTGCATTCGAGGCCATCGAGCTCTTTGAGAAAGTCCGGCGCCTTGATGCCGGCCGCCCACACGGTGAGCTGGCTCGGTACAAAGCTGCCACTGGCCATGCGCACCCCGGCGGCGCTTACTTCCACCACCCGCTCATTGCTGTGGATTTCCACCGCCAGCTTGCGCAATTCGCGCGCTGCCGCCTCGGATAGCCGCTCGGGCAGCACCGACAGGATGCGTGTATTGGCATCGACCAGCACGATCTTCAAATCGCGCTCCGGATGAATATGCTCAAGGCCGAAGCTGACCAGCACCTGCGCCGCCGCATGCAACTCGGCCGCCAGCTCCACCCCGGTGGCACCGCCGCCGATGATGGCGACGGTGAAACGTCCGCCACCAGCCGCCACCGGCACATTCTGCGCGCGCAGGCAGGCATCGATCAGGCGCTCATGAAACTGGCGCGCCGCTTGCGGGCTATCCAGGGCAATCGCATGTTCTGCGACGCCGGGCGTGTTGAAATCATTGGTCTGGCTGCCCACCGCCAGCACCAGATAGTCATAGCCAAGGCGCTGCGCCGGGATGATTTCGCGGCCTTCCGCGTCGAGCAGCGGCGCAATCAGGATTTCGCGCTGCGCCCGATCCAGCCCGCACAAGCGCCCCTGGCGAAAGCGGAAATGGTGCCAGCGCGCCTGCGCCAGGTATTCGATTTCTTCGGCGTGGCTGTCGTAACTACCCGCCGCCAGCTGGTGCAGCAAGGGCTTCCAGATATGGGTGCGCTGGCTGTCCACCAGCACCACCTCGGCCTTGCCGCGTCGGCCGAGCCGGTCACCCAAGCGCGTTGCCAGCTCAAGGCCACCGGCACCGCCACCAACAATCACGATACGTGGGACATGCTTGTCATTCGTCATGCAACACCCCGTCGATTATTTTTACCACCAGCGATTGTAGCGTGACTGGCTTGACAGGCGGGAACTACGCCCGACCGCCCCCTGCAGTTGCACGGTAGCTTGCATCTCAGCCTGCGGCGGCCATAGCGGCCACGAGCCTGTCCAGCAGGCCGTGCAAGTCCGCCATCTGCCCGAACTGCCCTGATGCATCGCCACTTTGCATACCCGGTACGAAATGAAGCGCACGCATGCCTGCGGCCGCTGCAGCCTGCAGCCCGATCGGGCTATCTTCAACTACCACGCACTCGCGCGGCGCATAGCCCAGCGCGGCGGCCGCATGCAGGAACAGACCAGGGTCGGGTTTCCACTTGCCCACGGTGTAGGAGCTGAACACCCGTTCGCCAAAATACTGGCTCAAGCCGGTCAGCGCCAAGGCCTGGGCGATTTTCTCCGGAGGGCCGGATGAGGCAATGCAGCAAGGGTGGCGTAAAGCTCGCAACATCGCTTCGACGCCATCGAAGGGCTGCAGCTGCGAGGCAAACAATGTGGCAACGCGCTGGCGGTAAGCGACCTCGAAGCCATCGGGCAGCGGCCCGGCCAGTTTGCGTTCAACTGCCTGGAGTATGTTCGCCAACTTCATGCCGCGAAACTGTGCGACAAGCTCGCTGACCGTGTCGTTCAACGCCGGCAACAAATCAATAAAGGCCTGGCTGCACAGCGCCTCGCTATCCACCAAGGTGCCATCCAGATCGAAGATCACCAGGATGCGCGACATTGCCGCTACTCGTCGCAGCGCAAACGCATGCCATCAAAGCCCACTTCGACGCCGGCCGGCAATTTGGCACTGAGGGCGTGGTATTCCAGTTCGTGAGTCATATGGATCAGCACGGTGCGTGCCGCGCCAATGCGCTGGGCGGCGGCTAGCGACTGCTCAAAGCCGAAATGGGTGTGATGCGGCGTGTAGCGCAGGCAGTCGAGCAGCAGTAGTTGCAGGCCATCCAGCAGGGGGAAGCTTGTCTCGGGGATTTCCGACACATCGGTGAGGTAGGCGACATTGCCGATGCGGTAGCCATACACCGGCCAGCGGCCATGCAGCAGCGGGATCGGGGTGATCTCGATACCGCGATGGCAAAACGGGCCATCGACGCGGGTGGTCTGCAAGGATGGCAGCTCCCACCAGGTGCCGGGCGGCAAGGTGGTGTAGTGAAAGCGCGTCTCGATATCGCGCATGGTGTAATCGCTGCCAAACACCGGCATGGGCGCTTTGTTCACATAACAAAAGCCGCGCAGATCATCGATGCCGTTCATATGGTCGGCATGCTGATGGGTGTAGAGCACCGCGTCGATCTTGCTCAAGCCTTCGCGCAGCGCCTGGGTGCGCAGGTCCGGCCCGGAGTCGATCAGGAAATTGAGTCCGCCGGCGCTGATCACGCTGGAGGCGCGCGTGCGTTTGTTGCGCGGATCGGTTGACGTGCAGGTGGCGCAGCTACAGCCGATGGCCGGCGTGCCAGCGCTGGAACCACAGCCGAGGATCAGGACGTCGATACTCATTTACGCCTCCAGCTGGCCTTTATAGGTATTTCTGCAAACCACAGCGAAGAAAGCCACCCCCATCACAAGTGCTTCAGCCGGCCAATAGAACCACATCATGCCGGCATCGCGAAAAGCAAAGGACAGAATCAGAACGAGGTGGCACACGCCTATATATGCCGCCGATTCTTTAGCGTTGAATCTAGAGAGAAGCGAAATGCCTACCCCAAGCAAAGCTGGAACCGCACAGTAAACAAGAGTCGTCGCAACACGAATTAAATCGACACCTGCCTTGGAATCAATTGCATCCCAAAACGCGATTGCAATCGGAACAAGCAATGCCCCGAGCACTCGTTTCAGTAGAGTGATCAACATATCACGCCATCTAGCTTAAATAGCCGGCAGAAATTCTCGGTAGTGGCCTTCGCCACCTCCTCCACCGATATGCCGCGCAGATCGGCAATATGCTCGGCCACATGGCGTACATAAGCCGGCTGATTCTGCTTGCCACGGAAGGGCATGGGCGCAAGATAGGGTGAGTCGGTTTCGATCAGCATGCGCTCCAGCGGTATGGTCCGCGCCACTTCTTTCAGTTCTTCCGCCTTTTTGAAGGTGACGATGCCCGATAGCGAGATATAAAAATTCTGCGCAATGGCGGCATCGGCCACCGCCTGGCTTTCGGTAAAGCAGTGCATCACGCCGCTGGCCTCGCTGGCGCGCTCCTCGGCCATGATGCGCAGAGTGTCGTCCGCTGCCGAGCGGGTATGCACGATCAAGGGCTTGCCGCATTCGCGCGCCGCGCGGATATGCACGCGAAAGCGCTCGCGCTGCCATTCCAGATCGCCTTGCAGGCGGTAGTAGTCCAACCCGGTCTCACCGATGGCGATCACCTTGGGGTGGCGCGCCAACTCGACCAGCTGCGCCACGGTCGGCTCGGTCTCGTCTTCGTAATCGGGGTGCACGCCCACCGAGGCAAACACATTGTCGTGCGCTTCGGCCATGGCGATCACGCGCGGCCAAGCCGGCAGATTGACCGACACGCACAGCGCATGGCTCACCCGGTTGTCGCGCATGGCGGTAAATAGCGCATCGCCGTGCTCGGCAAGCTCGGGAAAGTCGATATGGCAGTGGGAATCAATAAACATGGCAGAACACAGAACCGCAAAGAAGCCGCGATTCTATCGCGCCGCCCTGCCCGGCTGGCGCGAAATTCGTATTGCCCTTACTGCGGCGGCGTCTGCTCCTGCTCGCCGCTCCCGCGCCGTTTGCGCAACTGGCGCACGGTGAACGCTAGGCAAACCAGAGCGAATACCGAATAAAACCCAAGCTGTACGGTGCGCTGGGTATCGGCGGTCCAACTTTTCCAGATCGGCATCAACCAGCCCAGGCCGCGCAGGATCAACCAGACGGTGACCACGCTGAACAGGGTGGCGATCAACAGGGCAAACAGTTTTTCCTTGGTATTCATCGATTCTGCCACCCGGCAAGCTTGAGTTGATTGCGGCAAACCGGCCGCAGGTACAAAGGCGGCAATGTAATGGATTTTCCAGGCGAAGGCCCGGCCCGGTAAGGGCACCGTGCCGAAAGCACAACAGGGGGTCGAGAATGGAACTGGGGCTTACCGGGGCATGGCGCGGCCGTTGATATCGATGGCACCAGCCAGCGGGTCGCAGGCGTGAGCCTAGCCAGCGGTGACAGTGGCGGAAATGCTGCCACTTGGTACCACCGGGGCATAGGCTCCTTCACTGACCTGCAGGCCACTATTAGCAGTGAACTGCAAATAGCGCTCGCCATGCAGGATAAACGCCTGGGCCAGCTGGGCATTGGCGCCGCTGCCCGGATAATTATCCGGAAGTGCATGCCAAAAGATCATGCATGGTAAGGTCAATTCACTCACCACCTTTGTTGTGCACCCAAACCCCTATCTCACCGACGAAATATGTATGAAAGTCTTCCACCTCCAAGTTATACACCGTACAGCAAAATGCCTCTTCGTTGGTTGGATAAGGATCACGCTCAACTCCAAGATCCGAGACAAATTCAATCATCTCATTCTTAACATCAGAATCCTCTCCGAGGAGATCATATCGGATTTTATTATTACGAAGATCAAATAAAAAGCCCGATTCAGTAGGAAGAAACATACCACCCCAAGCAATACCACTCTCACCCCACTTAAAGAGTGGAACCGAACCAAAAACACTGAAAAAGTCAGAATTCTGAGTAGACACCAAATCACCAATATCCAACTCCACAGCAGCGCGCCAGCCGATATTAACTTTGCCGCGCCTGAACTCTTTAATACCATCCTTCAGTCTGCCCACCCAAAACGGATGATTGCCGGTTGTGAATATTGGAAATATTCCGCGATCTCGCAAATTCAGCACCTTATTATACGAGGAACCCCAGACAGCGAAAATTGACTTATCCATATGTAAAAACGTGCGAAACACCCGCTTATAAGCCTGCTCCCCCGTGAACTCGCACTTCGACAGTACCCGATCGCCAACCTGTATATCCTGAATCGGCACCAAGCCCTTATCGGTGTGCACCAGCGTACCGGCCGGGAAGCACGGCGGTTCTTGATTTCTGGAAATTACGCCATTCTCATCCGCCTTGGTCTTACCCGGCGCATTCTCACCCTTCACATCCGTCCAATTGATGCTGGAAGAATTATGTACCCATACTCCGAATGGGGAAAAACAAGGGTCAGATCTTGCGTTCATACATTCCCCCCGCCTTGATTGCCCGGCTGACTGTCGCATAGTGAACGCCAAAGCAGTTCGCTATCTCTTGCATGGTGTAGTCCCTTGTACGGTAAGCCTCCACCATACCTTGCTTTCGGTTGGCGTGGCTCAGATACGCCTGCAAGGCCGCGATATCGCATCGGGCAGGCGACGCAGGCCCGGCGTGAGGTAGCCGCCCATGCTGTCGTCGGCACTGGCGGTATCGGGCATGCCCAATACATGACCCAGCTCGTGGATCAACACGATAAGCAGATCGAGCTTGCCGGCCGCCGGCGAGCCATCGGCCGCCTTGAACTCGGTGGCCGAGGCAGTGGGCAGGAATTCGCTGCTATCGAGCGGGTTTGGATCGACATGCCAGCCCCAGCCGGCGCCGTCTTCGGATAGGGTGATCTGGTTGCCCTCGGTAACACCGGGAGAAAGGCGACCAACACTGGTTGATATGCGATCAAGGGTGCGAGAATCCATGCCGGCAGCAAGCCAGAGTTGCTTGGCAGCCGGAAGTGAAGCACCTATATCCAAGTCAGGTAAGTAGTTACTTAAAAA
>NZ_JAYRLZ010000435.1:0-2091 GCF_041904975.1 Chitinimonas sp.
GCTGGGGTAGATCGCGTAGTAGTCGCCCATCGCCGGCGCCTGTTCAGGCAATACCTCGCGCAAGCTGCCGCTCGCCAGCTGGGTGCGGCACAGGAAGGCGGGCAGCATGGCGATGCCGCCGTCGCGCAAGGCGATATTCAGCAGTGACAGCAGGCTGTTGCTGCTGAAGCCACCAGCGGGGGTGATGGTTTCGCTGACCGGCCCGGTCTGCAGGCGCCACTGAGTGGCGGCGCTATGTACCAGGCAGTTGTGGGCAAGCAAATCAGCGCTGGACGCGGGCGTGCCGCGCAGTGCCAGATAGCCGGGCGAGGCGACCAGCACCCGGCGCACCTGGCCGATGCGGCGTGATACATAGCTTGAATCATCGAGCTTGCCGGTACGGAATGCCAAGTCGATGCGCTCGCCCAACAGATCAAGCCGCGCATCGCTGACTTCGCAGTGCACGGTGACTTGCGGATAGCGCAGGCGGAATGCGCACAGCAAATCGGGCATCAGGCAGATTCCGGTGGCTTCCGGCACGGTAAGGCGCAGGCTGCCACTGGGCGAGTCGCGCAGGCGCGATACGGCAGCATCGGCCGCATTGGCGGCGTCCAGCATCATCTTGCAATGGCCGAGGTAGATTTGCCCGGCTTCGGTCAGGCTCAGGCGCCGGGTACTGCGTTGCAGCAGGCGAATGCCCAGCGCGTCCTCCAGCTCGGCGACCCGCTGGCTGACCGTGGACTTGGGCAGATGCAGCAGTGCGGCTGCTGCGGTAAAGCTGCCGGCTTCACACACTTGGGCAAAGATCGCCATCTGATCGAGTTTAAGCTGCATTGTTCGCCCCGGCAGACAGTCATTCCAGAATAGACAGGCTAATCATACCAATGCGGCAGGCGTACAGTTCGTTCTGTCCACACAACACAACGGAGCCACACCATGAAAGCCCTCACTGTCGTCGCCACCATCGTTGCCAAGCCAGAAGCCGCCCAAGCCGTCGAAGCCGCCCTGCAGGCGCTGATTGCCCCCACCCGCAAGGAAGAGGGTTTCATCCAGTACGATCTGCACCGCGATATCGACCGCAGCAATGTATTCGTGTTTTACGAAACCTGGGCCAGCCGCGAACTGCATGCCAAGCATATGCAATCGGCGCATCTGGCAGCCTACGGCCAAGCCGTGGATGGCCTGGTGGAAAGCTGGGATGTGAAGCTGATGGAACGCATCTGAGCCTTGCCGGGCAGTATGCGAAAGCAAAGCGGGCCATTCGGCCCGCTTTTGCATTTCGATGACTTGCTCTGGTTGCGCGCTTACTTGGCCATGGTGAAGCAGACCAGTTTGTTGCCATCCAGATCGCGGAAATAGGCGCCGTAGAATTCCTCGCCGCGCAGGCCCGGCCCGCCCTCGTCCTTGCCGCCCAGTGCCAGCGCATGGGCGTGCACCTTGTCCACCAGCGCACGCTGATCGACCACCAGACCGATCATGGTGCCATTGCCAACGGTGGCGGGCTGGCCATCATAGGGCTTCATCACCGCTAAGGCCGGCGCACTGTCGCTGGTGCCCCAGCAGATGCCCCGCTCGAATTCCCACAGGCGCCGGGCGCCGATATCGGCCAGCAGCGTGTCGTAAAAAGCGGCCGCGCGCGCCAGATCATTGCTGCCAAGGGTTGCATAGCCAATCATGGGGGTGCTCCTGTCGTTAAGGGAGCGTCGAGTATAGCCAGCGCCGGACCGGAACCAATTCCGGCATATATGGACTGATGGGCTTTTCGGGTGGAGCCTGACCATGCGTTTTGTTCTATGGGGAATGTGTACGCTGCTGGCGGTAAGCAGCCTGGCCGACGGCGAGCCAGCACCCGCGCCAGCCGAAGTGCCGGAAGCCATACAGGTTGAGGGTGGCCGCGATCCCTTGCTCAAACCCTATGGGCATATGGTCAAGGGTCTTGACGCGTTCGAGCAACACCACGCCCTCGCACCCGCTGCGACCTTGCGATTCCATCTGGTCGGGCTCAAGGCAGCTAGTGAAATGTCCGGCCTGCGGCTCTCGGTTTATGGCGACAAGATCGATGAAACCATAGCGGTGGCCGACGACGGCAGCTTCAGCCTGCCGCGCCTGGCC
>NZ_JAYRLZ010000129.1:0-11699 GCF_041904975.1 Chitinimonas sp.
TCTTGTCCTTGGCCTGCTCGAAATCCTGCATATCGACAAGACGCTTGTTGCCGCGTGCGGCAAACAGGGCAGCCTCATTGACCAGGTTGGCCAAATCGGCACCCGACATGCCTGGTGTACCGCGTGCCAGCACGACGGCATTCACATCGTTGGCGATCGGCACCTTGCGCATATGCACAGCCAGAATCTGTTCGCGGCCACGGATATCGGGCAGCGGCACCACCACCTGGCGATCGAAGCGGCCAGGACGCAGCAAGGCAGGGTCCAGCACATCGGGGCGGTTGGTCGCAGCGATCACGATCACGCCGGAGTTGCCTTCAAAGCCATCCATCTCCACCAGCATCTGGTTCAGCGTCTGTTCGCGCTCGTCATTGCCGCCGCCGAGGCCTGCGCCGCGCTGGCGACCCACCGCATCGATTTCATCGATAAAGATGATGCACGGCGCGTTCTTCTTGGCATTCTCGAACATATCGCGCACACGGGCCGCGCCGACACCGACGAACATTTCGACGAAATCGGAACCGGAAATCGAGAAGAACGGAACCTTGGCTTCACCGGCGATTGCCTTGGCCAGCAAGGTCTTGCCGGTACCGGGCGAGCCCACCATCAGAATGCCGCGCGGGATGCGGCCACCAAGCTTCTGGAACTTGCTCGGGTCGCGCAGGAAGTCGACTACCTCGGTCACTTCTTCCTTGGCCTCGTCACAACCGGCGACATCGGCAAAGGTGACGCTATTATTGCTTTCATCCAGCATGCGGGCGCGGCTCTTGCCGAAGCTGAAGGCGCCGCCCTTGCCGCCACCTTGCATCTGGCGCATGAAGAAAATCCACACGCCGATCAACAGCAGCATCGGGAACCAGTTCACCAGCAGGCTCAGCAGGAAAGACTGTTCTTCCGGCGCTTGCGCAGCGAAATCGACATTGTGCTTGAGCAGGGTATCAACCATGCGCGAATCCGGCACGCCCACCGTGGTGAAGGCAGCGCCATCGGTTTTCTGGCCGCGGATCAGGTAGAAGGGATAGGAATGGCCGCCTTCGATAACGACCGACTTGATGCGGTTGTTCTCGACATCGAGCATAAAGGCCGAATAGCTGACCTGGTTCTTTTGTTCCTGGTGCTTGGAAAACTGGTTGAACACCGTCATCAGCACCAGACCGATGATCACCCATACAGCGATTTGTTTGCCCAGATTGTTCACGGGACGCTCCTTCAGCCGGCGTGGAAAAGGTCGAGCCGGCAACGACACAATGGATTTTAACGGCTACAGCCAGACACCGTCAGGGCTTTTTACCCTTGCCCAACAAATAGATTTCGGTTGAACGATCACGCGACGCTGCCGGCTTGCGGCTGACAACGGTCTGGAACATGGCCCGCATTTGCTGCAAATACTCGTTATACCCGGAGCCCTGGAAGGTCTTGACCAGAAAATTTCCCCCCGGTTTCAGCCAGTCGGCACAAAACTCCAGCGCCAACTCGCATAGGTAGAAACTTTTTGCCTGATCAATCACCGCCATGCCGCTGATATTGGGGGCGATATCGCAAATCACAAGGTCCATCAGCCGGCCATCGAGCATTTCGGTGAACTGGGCCAGCACCGATGCTTCGCGAAAATCGCCCTGCAGAAATTCCACCCCGGCGATCGGGTGCATCTCGAGGATGTCGAGCGCAAATACCCTGCCCTCGTCCCCGACCCGCCGCTTTGCCACCTGCGACCAGGAACCGGGCGCAGCGCCGAGGTCGGCCACCCACATGCCGCGCTTGAGCAGATGGTCTTTGTCGTCGATCTCGATCAGTTTGTAGGAAGCACGCGAACGGTAGCCGTCCTTCTGCGCCTGGTGCACAAAATGATCATTTACATGCTCTTGCAACCATGCCTTGCTGGTTTTGCTTCTTGCCATAAGCCAAAGACCCGATACGCTTAGAAATCAAATCGGCTAAACTTCGCCGCTTTTGCGGCTTCCCGCAGATTGAATTGAAGGAGTTTGATGATGGAATTAACGAGAGACCAGCGACTTCATCTGCGCGCGCAGGCCCATGGGCTACAGCCGGTGGTCATGATAGGCAATAACGGCTTGACTGATGCAGTGATTCGCGAGATCGCCGTCAATCTCGATGCGCATGAACTGATCAAAGTCCGGGTATTGGGTGACGACCGCGAACAGCGCGAAACCTGGTTTGCCGAGATCTGCAGCGTGCTGGGCTGCGCGGCTGTGCAGCATATCGGCAAATTGCTGGTCTTGTATCGGCCCAATCACGACGGCAAATCCAAGGTCACACTGAACAAACCCAAGCCACAGAACAAGCCGGCAGCCAATACCGCCAAGAAAAAAGCCAGCACATCGGGCACCGGTCGCCGCTGAGGCAATCGGGCTTGAACCAAGCGGATGACCGGACCATGGCCGGTTCATCCGCAGTTTTCTCCGGCCTCAATCCGCCCGGAAATCAATTTCGGTTTCGACAACGAAGCGGCTTGCAGCAGGATTGAAGCGCCACTTCGACAGCGCTGCCACCACCGCCTTGTCGAATACCTGCTTGGGCTTGGCGTCCACCACCTCGACGCGCACCACCTGGCCTTTTTCATCGACGGTCATCCTCGCCTTCACCACCCCGCTCTCAATGCCATTCCGGACAGCTTCGCTTGGAAAGTCCGGATGAAAGCTGAAGATCGGCTTGGTATTGGGCGGCGGGGCCGCCTCGGCCGGTTTGCTGGCAACTACTGTCGGCGCGGCTGGTGCACTGGCTGCAACTGGCGGTGCGCTAGGCGCCGGTGTCGGCGCTGCCGGTTTGTTCGCGGCTGGTTGAACCGTTGACGCCGCTGGCGCTGCGGTTGTCGTCGCGGCCTGTGGCGCTTGGGTGTTTGGTGCTGCGGCCACCGCTTGGGGCACGGCAGCAGCCGGTGCCAAGGCGGCCGGCGCTGCCGGCTTGTTGGCAGACTGCTTTGCGTCGGCCTGCTTGGCATCAGCCTTGGTTTCGGCCTTCACCGGCTCCGCAGGCTTGGGCGCGGCCGGGGCAAACCAGCGGGCGGGATTGGGCATTACCCCGAGCAGCTTCGGCTCTTCTTCCTCAGCAGCAGGCGCAGCGGCGCCAGCATTGGTGTTGCCGGCAACGACCAGCTGGCTGTGTGGTGCCGGACTCTTGCCCAACAAGGCAAACAAACCACCGGCGACCGCCACTACACCCAGTCCGCCCAGGATCAACGGCAGCCGGCTCTTTCGGCCGAACTGCTGCCCCAGCATGGCATTGGCCGGTCGATCAGCGGACACCCCATCAGCCGAGACAAGCAGCCCCATTGCCTGGAGGCGCTCGATATCCCGCGCGACTCGCCCCACATCGACAGTGTGGCCGGCGGCCAGGCGCTCGGCCATTTCCGACAGCAGGGTTTCGCCATCGCTCCATTGCAGCAGCTTGCGCTGATTGATACTCAAACCGTTGCTGGGCGCGGCGAGCTCGCCGTCACCTGCCTTGGTACGCTTGTAGATTGCCTGCAGATTGGGAAAAGACATCGATTGCTACTCCGTGAACAGCGCTCTAGGGTAACGGCTCGCCGCGCTGCGTCAATGCGACGCGAACGTCAATCGGTGTCGATGCCACACAAACGTGGCCGGCACACCACCGGCTATTTCACCGAACCACGAATCACATAGAACAGACCCATCAGGCTCTGCACCAGATAGATCAGGCTGGAGATTGCATGCCAGCTCTGGAATCCCCCGCCAAACATGCCTTCGGCGGCCGAGTGGACTTGCGCCTTGGCAGTGACCAGCGCCGGGAACACGGCGAACTGGTTGATCAGGGTCAGCACCAGCATGCCGAGAATCAGCCACAACTCCAGCGTCTGGAAGGCGCGCAAACCGCCCTCCCACAACATATGCAGCAGGATGTAGCTGCCGGCAACCATGCCCACCCAGGCCATATCGCGAAACAGCACACCAGCAAGACGCCCGGCAGTGCCTGAATCCATTTCATGAAACAGTACCGGCGCTACCAGCACGCCGATCACCCACAAACCGCCGATCCAGAATACCGACAGGATGGAGCGCAACGCATTCGGGAAGGTTTGCATTCGCCAGGGCCTATGGAGGTCAGATGTATTTGACGTCGAGTACTTCGTATTCGCGAATGCCGCCTGGCGCCTGCACTTCGGCGATATCGCCAGCCGACTTGCCGATCAGCGCGCGGGCAATCGGGCTGGAGACGGAGATCTTGCGCAGCTTGATATCGGCCTCATCGTCGCCGACGATCTGGTAGGTGACGTTGTCACCGGTCTCCATGTCTTCGAGATCCACCGTGGCGCCGAACACGATGCGGCCATCGGCATCGATGGCGGCCGGGTCGATGATGATGGCGTTGCCCAACTTGCCTTCCAGATCCTGAATGCGGCCCTCGACAAAACCTTGGCGCTCCTTGGCGGCATCGTACTCGGCGTTTTCCGACAAATCGCCGTGCGAGCGCGCTTCGGCAATCGCTGCAATGACATTCGGGCGCTCTACGCTTTTCAAGCGTTGCAACTCCGCCTTCAACTTTTCTGCACCGATAACGGTCAGTGGCACCTTGATCATGCTTTACTCCATGCCAGCACCCCGGCTGGCCTTAAAAACAAACCCGACGGCGTTGCCGTCGGGATCAAATGACAGCCGCCGCGATTAACTGGCGGCGGCTAACTGGTTGGGCGATTAAGGCTTGCTCAGTCTGGCGTGCAAGCCCTGGACCGAATAAACGGTCCATTCCTTCATATGCTTGATGCCATAAGCGGCTGCGCGGCCACCTGCCACCGTGGTGTAGATGGGAACACGGCCCTTGAGGGCTTCATAGCGGATCGAGTAGGAATCCTGAATGGAGGCGCGCCGCTCGTCAACCGTATTCACGATCAAGGCTATTTCGCCATTCTTGATCATGTCCACGATATGCGGACGACCTTCCTTGACCTTGTTCACCGCAGTAACCGGCACGCCGGCGGCGGAAAGGATGGCCGCCGTACCCTTGGTAGCCACCAGTTCCAGACCGGCATCCACCAGCATCTGGCCCATTTCGACCAGGCTGGCCTTGTCGGCATCACGCACCGACAGGAATACCTTGCCCTTGCTTGGCAGACGCTCACCGGCCGCTAGCTGCGACTTCACATAGGCTTCGGCAAAGGTATCGCCCACGCCCATCACCTCACCGGTGGACTTCATTTCCGGGCCGAGAATGCTGTCTACACCAGGGAATTTGATGAAGGGGAACACCGCTTCCTTCACCGAGTAATAGGGCGGAATCACCTCACCGGTAATGCCCTGCTGCGGCAAGCTCTGACCGACCATGCAGCGGGCGGCGATCTTGGCCAGCGGCCGGCTGGTGGCCTTGGACACATAGGGCACGGTACGCGAAGCACGCGGATTCACTTCCAGCACGAATACCGTCTCGCCCTGGATGGCGAATTGCACATTCATCAAGCCGACCACATTCAGCGCACGGGCCATGGCCACCGTCTGGCGGCGCAATTCGTCCTGCATGGCTTGCGACAGCGAATACGGCGGCAAGGAGCAGGCCGAGTCACCGGAGTGAACGCCGGCTTGCTCGATATGCTCCATGATGCCGCCAATCACCACCTGTTCGCCGTCGGAAATGGCATCCATATCCACTTCGATGGCGTTGTTGAGGAAGTGATCGAGCAGCACCGGGCTGTCGTTGGACACCTTGACCGCTTCACGCATATAGCGGCTCAGATCGTCCTCGCTATGCACGATCTGCATGGCGCGGCCGCCCAGCACATAGGACGGGCGCACCACCAGCGGGTAGCCGATTTCCGCGGCCAGCACCAGCGCATCCTTCTCGTTGCGGGCGGTGGCATTGGGCGGCTGCTTCAGGCCCAATTCCTGCAGCAACTTCTGGAAGCGCTCGCGGTCTTCGGCAGCGTCGATCATATCCGGGCTGGTGCCGATGATCGGCACGCCATTGGCTTCCAGGGCGCGGGCCAGCTTCAGTGGCGTCTGACCACCGTATTGCACGATCACGCCAGCCGGCTTTTCCACATGGACGATTTCCAGCACGTCTTCCAGGGTCAGCGGCTCGAAATACAGGCGATCCGAGGTGTCATAGTCGGTCGACACCGTCTCCGGGTTGCAGTTGACCATGATGGTTTCGTAACCATCCTCGCGCAGGGCTAAGGCGGCATGCACGCAGCAGTAATCAAACTCGATACCCTGGCCGATGCGGTTCGGGCCACCGCCGAGGATCATGATCTTCTTTTTGTCGGTCGGCGCGGCCTCGCACTCTTCCTCATAGGTCGAGTACATATAGGCGGTATTGCTGGCAAATTCGGCAGCACAGGTATCGACGCGCTTGTAGACCGGGCGGATGCCGAAGCCATGGCGGCGCGCACGCAGCGCGGCCGCTTCCGCACCGACCAGATTGCCAAGACGACGGTCGGAAAAGCCCTTGCGCTTGAGGCGGCGCAGCTCGTCAGCCTCCAGGCTATCGAGGCTACGACCGGCGAGCGCCTTTTCTTCCAGCACGATATCTTCGATCTGGGCAAGGAACCACGGGTCGATCTTGGTATGGGCAAACACTTCGTCCAGCGTCATGCCGACACGGAAGGCGTCGGCAACGTAAAGGATGCGCTCCGGCCCCGGCGCACCAAGCTCGGCCGCCAGTTTGTCGGAGTCGGTTGTGCGCTCATCGAAGCCAGCCAAGCCGGTTTCCAGGCCACGCAGGGCCTTTTGCATCGATTCTTGCAGGGTGCGGCCAATCGCCATCACCTCGCCTACCGACTTCATCTGGGTAGTCAGGCGGTCGTTGGCTTGCGGGAATTTCTCGAAGGCAAAGCGCGGAATCTTGGTGACCACATAGTCGATCGATGGCTCGAACGATGCCGGGGTGAGACCGCCGGTAATGTCGTTCTTCAGTTCATCGAGCGTGTAGCCGACCGCCAGCTTGGCGGCGACCTTGGCAATGGGGAAACCGGTGGCCTTGGACGCCAGCGCCGAGGAGCGCGACACGCGCGGATTCATTTCGATGACGATGAGGCGGCCATCCTTGGGATTGACCGAGAACTGCACATTCGAGCCGCCGGTATCGACGCCGATCTCGCGCAACACCGCCAGGCTGGCGTTACGCATGATCTGGTATTCCTTGTCGGTCAGCGTCTGTGCTGGCGCCACGGTGATCGAGTCGCCGGTATGCACGCCCATCGGGTCGAAGTTTTCGATCGAGCAGACGATGATGCAATTGTCGTGGCGATCGCGCACCACTTCCATCTCGTACTCTTTCCAGCCCAGCAGCGATTCTTCGATCAACAGCTCGTGGGTGGGCGACAGATCAAGGCCGCGGGTACAGATTTCGATGAATTCTTCGATGTTGTAGGCGATACCGCCGCCGGTGCCACCCATAGTGAAGCTAGGCCGGATAATGGCCGGGAAGCCGACCTTGGCCTGCACGCCCAGCGCCTCTTCCAGGCTATGGGCAATGCCGGAGCGGGCGGAACCGAGGCCGATCTTGTCCATGGCCAGCTTGAACTTCTGCCGGTCTTCCGCCTTGTCGATCGCTTCCGGGGTCGCGCCGATCAACTCAACGCCGAATTTATCGAGCACGCCATGGCGCCACAGATCCAGCGCGCAGTTCAGTGCGGTCTGGCCACCCATGGTGGGCAACACCACATCGGGACGTTCTTTTTCGATGATCTTGGCGACCACTTCCCAGGTGATCGGCTCGATATAGGTCACATCGGCCATTTCCGGGTCGGTCATGATGGTGGCCGGATTGGAGTTGACCAGGATGACCTTGTAACCCTCTTCACGCAGCGCCTTGCAGGCTTGCGCGCCGGAGTAATCGAATTCACAGGCCTGGCCGATCACAATGGGGCCGGCACCGATGATCAGGATGCTGTGGATGTCTGTACGTTTTGGCATGGCAAATTCCGTAAAAGGTGAAACGTGAAAAGTGAAAGGTGGATTTGGCGCGGCAAGGCCGCGCACGTTTCACAGGCGCTCTGCGCCGTCACATTTCACGTTTCACCTGCTCCATCGAAGCAATGAACCGGTCGAACAAATACGCCACATCATGCGGACCCGGGCTCGCTTCCGGATGGCCCTGGAAGCTGAAGGCTGGACGGTCGGTCAGGGCGATACCCTGCACGGTGCCGTCGAACAGCGAGCGATGGGTGACGCGCACATTGGCCGGCAAGCTGGCCTCGTCAACCTGGAAGCCATGGTTCTGGCTGGTGATCAGCACGCGCTTGTCGTCCAGATCCTGCACCGGATGGTTGGCGCCATGATGGCCGAACTTCATCTTGCTGGTCTTGCCACCAGCGGCCAGCCCCAACAATTGGTGACCGAGGCAGATGCCGAACAGCGGGAATTTGTCGGCCAGAAAGCGCTGGATGGCGGCAATGGCGTAATCGCAAGGCTCAGGATCGCCCGGGCCATTGCTGAGGAACACGCCATCGGGCTTGAGTTTGTAGACATCCTCAGCCGAAGTCTGCGCCGGCACCACGGTCAGCTTGCAGCCGCGCTCGGCCAGCATGCGCAGGATGTTGTGCTTGACGCCGAAGTCATAGGCGACGACATGGAATTTGTGATGAATCTGCGCGGCATAGCCCATGCCGAGTTGCCACTCGCGCGTGTCCCAGGCATAGGGTTCGCTGCAGCTGACCACCTTGGCCAGATCCTGGCCGGCCATGCTGCCAAAGCCCTTGGCCAGCGCAACTGCCTGTTCGGCGTCGATTTGCTCGCCAGCCATGATGCAGCCAGGCTGAGCACCCTTTTCGCGCAGGATGCGGGTGAGCTTACGGGTATCGATATCCGCAATGGCAACCGTGTTGTGGCGGCGCAGATAGGCATCCAGCGTCTCTTCCAGTCGGAAGTTGGAGGCACGCAAAGGCAGATCGCGAATGATCAGGCCGGCAGCGTGCACGCCATCGGACTCGGCATCCTCGCGATTCACGCCGACATTGCCGATATGCGGGTAAGTCAGCGTCACGATCTGCCGGGTGTAGGAGGGATCGGTAAGGATTTCCTGATAACCGGTGAGCGCGGTGTTGAACACCACTTCGCCCACCGTATGGCCAGCCGCGCCAATCGAGGTGCCATGAAAGAGTGTGCCGTCGGCAAGGGCAAGCAAGGCTTTGGATCGTTGTTGTGACACCAGCGGCTCCTGAATCATTGATCGTCTCCATGCCCGGGGAAGGCGATCCGCACGTGGCGGGCCTATCGCTTCCAGAACACGGCACAAAGCATCTTAGGCAAGAAACCGCACCCAAAAACTGCGCCGCTGTGTTGCGGCATGAAGAGGGGCGATGCAGACCGTGGCTTGATGCCTTGTTTTCGGGGGGGCAGACGTAAGAAAACGGGATAGGCGCGCCTATCCCGTTCCCTCTGCTAATACGGTGATTTTCGGGGCGAATTCTAGCTTATCCGGCCAGCATGGGCAATCTTCAAGCGCTTGGCGAGGCGAGCAATTCTGCGATTCTGGCTTCCAGCTCTTCAGGCTTGGTGGTCGGCGCAAAGCGCTCCAGCACGGTCCCGTCACGACCGACCAGAAACTTGGTGAAGTTCCACTTGATCATCTCGCTACCCAGAATGCCACGGGCAGAGTGCTTGAGGTACTGGAACAGCGGATGTGCGCCATCGCCATTGACATCAACCTTTTCGAATACCGGAAAAGTCACTCCGAAATTCTTCTGGCAAAACGCACCGATCTGCTCGCTATCGCCCGGTTCCTGCCCGCCGAATTGGTTGCATGGAAAACCCAGCACCTCAAAGCCCTGGTCATGAAAGCGATCGTACAGACCTTGCAGGCCCGCGTACTGCGGCGTGAAGCCGCACTCGCTGGCGGTATTGACGATCAACAGAACCTTGCCGCGGTAATCGGCCAGATTGGCCGGAGAGCCGTCGAGGCGGTTGGCAGAAATCTCGTACAAACCAGACATAGACAATCCTTTTACGGTTGGATGGTGGGGGCATGATACGCCGGCCAATGCAGCTACTGCATGTTGGTAGATAATGCATGGATGAGCCAGCCCCCCCCCCACCTTCGCGCCGCAACCGGTCTAGCCACTGCCGGTCGTGCCAGTGCCAGTCTCGCCGCCCAGGCAGTTGAAGCAGCGCTTGAGCAGCTCGGGCAGGGGCGAGCCGGCAATATCCTGCTGTTCCTGTCATCGGATTTCGCCGGCAATCCGCAACCGGCCATCATCGCCGCCGCGCGAGCTGGCCAGACCCTGTCGGTTTCGGGCTGCACCGCGCTTGGAGTCATGACCGAACAGGACTGGCTGCTGGATGTGCCGAGCGCCTGCGCCCTGGTGCTTGCCGATGAGCCACCCTACCCGCCCGATACGGCGCAACTATCGCTGGCCGCACCCAATGCCATCGACCTCGCCTGGCTGGACGACCCGCAGCCGCGCTACGGCGGTATCGCCGGCGATGTTTCCGGCATGG
This sequence comes from Chitinimonas sp., assembly GCF_041904975.1. Classification (NCBI taxonomy): domain Bacteria; kingdom Pseudomonadati; phylum Pseudomonadota; class Betaproteobacteria; order Neisseriales; family Chitinibacteraceae; genus Chitinimonas; species Chitinimonas sp. The sequence goes on from NZ_JAYRLZ010000129.1 coordinate 10,410, forward strand.
GCCCGTACAAGATCTGGCGCCAGTCGCGCATCGTCGGCGAAGGCCGTTGCGATCTAGTGATGCCTGCGCCCAGTCAGATCGCCATCTCGCGTGCCCTGGTGCCAGTCAGTGCCATGCATCAGGTCACCGATATCCGCGGTTTTGACCTGCATGCGCTCGACGGGCGCGGCGCCGCCGCCACCTTGCTGCGCGCAGCCGAGCCCCTGCCGCCCTTGCATGAACTGGCGCTGGCCACCTATGGCAGCGATGATCAAATCGTGCAATGCGCGCCACTGGTGTCGATCAATCCGGATGGCGGCGTCACCGTGGCTGCCCGCCTGCTGCCCGGACAAAAGGTGCGCTGGATGCGCCACGCCGCCAGTGCCGCCGATAGCGAGATGCATGGCCTCGCCAAGCAGGCAGCCCCGGCGTTCGCCCTGGTGTTCTCCTGCGCTGCACGCGGCGCCATGCTGCACCAAGGGGTGGATCGTGAATGGCAGGCCCTGCGCCAGGCCTGGCCGGATACGCCGTTTGCCGGCTTCTACGGCAACGGGCAAATTGCACCGGTCGGTGGCGCCAATCAGTTGCTGCACCGCAGCGTGGTAGTAGCGGGCTTTGGCTGAACCTAGGACAATGCCGGCCTGCAAAGGACCCAGATATGTTCTCTCCCTCCCGTGACCAAGCCCGCCAGTTCCTGTTCGACAGCTGGGCCAAATACCGGCAAGCGCAGCCACTCACCGACCTGGAAAAAATCGCCCTAGCGGTAATCCTGCGCCACCCCGAATACCACGCCATGCTCGACGCCCCCGAGCGTTATCTGGCCCGTGACTACACGCCGGAATCAGGCGAAACCAACCCGTTTCTGCATCTGAGCATGCACCTTGCCATTGAAGAGCAGCTATCGATCAACCAGCCGCACGGCGTGGTCGAACTGTATCGCGCGCTGTGCCAGCACCATGGCGATGAACACCGGGCGCAGCATGAGATGCTCGATTGTCTCGGCGAAATGATCTGGCAGGCGCAGCGCAGTGGCACCGGCCCGGATGGGCAACTCTATCTGAGCTGCATGCGGCGCAAGGCGGGTCTCGGAGAGTAAAACGCTTCAAAAGCTGCTGGCAAAATCAGCGAGGGGTCGTCAGCCGGGGGAGCCCAGCGCGCAGAAACCGGAATGTGCCGGTGTGCATGAGGATCTTGAGCACTGCGCAAGCCCGGATCACGGCCGCGCAGCGATATTGGAAATGACTTCTCAGGCACTATGCGCCAATACCGCGACGCCTTGCCTCTACGCTCACGGGCGCTACTGAAAGCTGA
>NZ_JAYRLZ010000130.1:0-11666 GCF_041904975.1 Chitinimonas sp.
AGGTAGAGGCAGGCTTGCTGGCTCATCTTGCCGCTATCGCACCAGTCCACCTTGCTGCTGGTGGTATCACAGCTGCTGCCGTCGTTATTGTCGTAGCACAGGCCATTGATAAAGCCCTGGTGGCTGACCATATTGCTGCCGCTGTCGAACGGCCCGCCGCCGCGCACCGCATCGCGCAGACGGTCGTTGAAGGTACCGATGCCGGTGCCGGCCATATTGGCCTGTTGCGCGTTCACAAAGGGCAGCGCGCTCTGGGTCCAGCCTTCGCCATACAGATAGATGCCCAGCGCGGCGGCATTGGCGCGGCGGCCATCGGCCAGCGCTACCGCATCGAGCGCCGCCTGCGCCTGTTGCAGCAGCGCCTTGGGCATCAGACTCATGATGTCAAAGCGAAAGCCATCCACTTTGTACTGGTCGGCCCAGCGCACCAGGGTGTCGATCACCAGCTTGCCGGCCATGGCGTTTTCCGCCGCGATATCGGCGCCGGCGCCCGACTGGTTGGCCACATTGCCATTGCCATCGAGGCGGTAGTAATAGCCCGGCACGATCTTGTCGAGGATGGAGGTTGCCGCCTGGCCGCTGGCCGGCGTGTGGTTGTACACCACATCCATCACCACCCGCAGACCGGCCGCATGCAGGCCCAGCACCATTTCGCGGAATTCGCTGACCCGCGCCAGGCCATCGTTGGCATTGGACGAATAGCTGCCCTGCGGCGCGCCATACACCAGCGGGTCGTAGCCCCAGTTGAAGCAATCGCTGCCTTGTGCGGCTACCGCAGCAGTCTGGGCAGTAAGCGCCGCCCCGGCCGATGGGGCAATTTGCGGTGTGCTGCAGCGCACTTCATCGACACTGGCAAACTGGAAAGCCGGCAGCAGATGCACATGGGTGAGGCCGGCATTCGCCAGTCTGCCCAGATGGCGCATGCCGGCGGTCACGCCGATATTGCTGCGGCCAAAGGCGCCGAACTTGCCAGCCTGGCTGGCCGGCACGCTGGCGTCGCTCACCGAGAAATCGCGCACATGCAATTCATACAGGCTGCTATCCACCCCATCCAGCGTTTTGGGCAGGGCATTGGCGACGTGGGCATCCCAGCCGGCCGGCTTGCTGCTGGCATGGTTCAGGTCCAGCACCAGCGCATGCAGATTGGCAGGGCTGTTGCGATCGAATGCATTGAGCGACACCGCATAGGGGTCGGCCACCGTATTGCTGACCACCACATTGCCGGCTGCGCGTGAATAGACATTGACCGTGTAGCTGTAATAGCGGCCATGCCAAGCACCATCGCTGGCGGCATAGCGCCAGTTACCGCTGGCGGGGTCGAGCCGCATCGGCACGCTGGTCTGCGGCGTGCTGGCACTGGCGCTGTCGTAGATATTGAGGCTGACCGACTTGGCGGTGGGTGCCCACACGGTAAAGCTCGGCACACCCGCGACAAAGCTCAGGCCCTGTGGCTGCGCGCGTGCGGCAGTTGCGTATAGCGCATCGAGCAGCGGCGCCAGTTGCAGCTGGCTGCCATCGAGCAGGCTGCCGGCCGACAGTTGCGCCACCGCCAGCTGGCCGCTCAATAGCGGTTTCGGGTCGAACCCGGCCGGCAGTTTCAGCACGGTGGCATTGGCGAATTGCGGGAACTGCGCGCGCTGTGCCTCGCTCAGGCTGCCCACGCTCAGGTCCACGCTGCCATCAGCCCCGGCAATGCCGGTCGCGTTCAAACTCATGCCGGCATTGGCGGCATGGTAGAGCTTGAAGCTGCCGCCATTGCCCACGCCCGGCCACACCATCGTATCGGCCGCCAACCATACCGCGCGCGCCAGCGACAGATTGGCGGCGGTTTGCGGTGGCGCGCTGTTGTACACGGTGCAGTCCGATTCCTTCAGCCACACTTGTTGGCCGCTGCTGGCCAGCTCCGGCGCAAAGGTCACGCTCTGGTCGCTGCCGCAGGACTTGATCGCATCCTTGCCATCGGCCGTGGGCTGGGTGACCAGAAAGTCCATCTTGCCCTTGGCAATATCGACCTCGATATCGGTAAAGCCGCCATAGCCATCACGCTGATCGAACAAGAAACGGTTGCCGGGCCAGCCGGTAGAGGGTTGCTTGGGGCCGGACCAGGAATACACGCCCCAGTTGGCATACTGGCCGTCCTTGCGCCACAGATGCACGCGCAGCTTGCCGGCGGCCACGGCCGGCGTGCCCGGCGTCACACCGCCGCTGCCACCGCTTCCACCGCCGCTGCTGCCGCCACCACCGCAGCCAGCCAATAGCAGCGCCGCCCCGCAACAGGCGGCAGCCAGCCGCAAGCATCCACCCAAGGTGGACTTGCCCTTGTCGATCATTGTCAGTCACTCCACTCTGGAAACACCCGAGCGATCGGCTGGACACGGGCGGCCCCGGAATTTCCGGGTCTGGTGCCGCTGCGAGTAAGCCTTGGCCCCTCGCTGTTATCGGCCGCGCCAATTGCTACCATCGCCGCAATGCTGCGCCGCTGGCCGGCAAGTCGAATCGCTCGGTGCTTCTTTATCTGGTTTGGGTCATTGTTTTTTGTGCGACGCAACAGGCGATCTGTAGTCCTATGTTTGCGACTACCGCCCGCTTGCCTGCGCCTGAGCATTTGTGACTGACTGCTCGCAGGCGGTCAAGCTTTATACGGGTTTCCCTCGAAAAACACGGCAAACGCCACTGCCCTTGCCGGTTTACGCCAGCGGCGACAACCGATGCCCAGCCACAGCTGACCGGCAAGCCGACGTCGATCCGGGTTTTCGGCGGTAGGCCGAGCTGATGCCACTACGCGCGCCCATGCCGCACTGCGCCATGGCGGGCCAGACTGGGCAGCGATACGCTCGCCGCCACCCTATGTGCTGGTCGGCCACTCGCTAGGCGGCCTGTATGCCCAGCTGTATGCACGCAGCTATCCCGACGAAGTAAGTGGCTTGGTGCTGGTGGATTCGGTGTTCCCGCGCATCAAGGACATCCTCAATCCGGCAGTGTCGCCATGGTGGCTGCGGGCAGGCGCCTATATCGGCAGCTCTCACACCAGCTATGAAGAGATCCGCGGAATCGAGGACACGGCACGGCGCATTACCGCGCTACCGCCGTATCCGGGCAAGAATGTCCTGGTGCTGCGCGCCACCCGGCCCATGATCGACGACAAATACGAGCCCAAGGACTATATGGCGACCCTGTTTCCGAGCGGCCGCGTAGCCATGGTGGAAGGCGGTCACGACATCCCGATCGACAATCCCGATGTGGTCATCGCGGCGATTCGCGCGGCGGTGATTTACCACGCGGCAGCACCGTAGCCATACAGCCCCTCATCGCGGCGATGCTGATTCACTGCCCAACCGCTATACCGCGCGCGCCTTGGCAAATTCGGCGCGGATACGTTCAAGCGGAATGATCACCGTAGCCGGTTTGTCGCGCTCGACCAGTGTCGCCGACGCATCGAGCAAGGCGCGGGCGGAGGCCTTGTTCCCTTGCAGCAAGGCCAGCCTGCCCTGTTCGTATTTGAGCGGGCCGGCCCACTCGTATTCCGGTCGGATTTTCGCGAGATCGTCGGCGTTCAAACCATGCAGCAGGGCACTCACCCCTTGCGTCTCACTCATATTGAGCAGGCAATCGGCCAGATTGAAGCGGATAGCCTGGATAACGGGCGAGTCATCGCCATAGCTGGCGCGCGCGTGGCCCAGATTGGTTTGCAATAGTGTTCTCGCCTGCTCGAATCGCCCCTGCTGGATCAGATCCCAGGCTGCGCCATTGCGCGCCACGATGGCGAGATTGGACTTCGGGCCGGTATGCCGGTCTGCCATCTCCACCGCTTGCAGGTGGATGCCGGCTGCTTTTTCCCATTGCTTTGAAAAGGCGTAGGCATTGCCAACCCGGGCATAGGCACGGGCCGTTTCGGTGGTATCCGGGCCGCTGGCCTCTTTCATACATTCAAACGCCTGCTGCGACATCTGGATGCCACGCTCGTCGCGATAGGCAATGGCCAGCGTATCGGCCAAAGCACGCTGCGCCAGGCAGCTCAGGTAATGGGTTTTGCCATATTTCGCCGTATTGCGTTCCAGCAAGGCCCGCGCAACGCGCTCCGCTTCCGGATAGCGGCGCAGATTCATGATGGTGCGCTCCCTGGCAAATTCATTGTGTTCAAGCAGATGGGAATGGATAGCCGGCAGCTGCCGCATGACGGCATCCGCCCGCTCATACATGGTTTGCGCCGCTTGCCAGTCATAGCTACCGGCCTGCACCACACCGCCGCGCACATACCAGTATTCGGCCAGTGTCTCCGATGGCGCAGCCGACAACGGTCGCAGCGACTTGTCGACCAGATCAAGCTGCTGCTTCGCTTCGGCTATCCGCGTCAGATTGGTGAGGCTATTGGCATACACGATGCGCACGGCGTCGATTTGCGCCGGATCTACCGCCGGCAGCCCAGCCAGGGCGACCAGCGTTTTCTGGCTCTCTTCCAGCACCTCGCGATGCAGGCCCAGGCTGTTGAAAGTGCGCTGCATGGCCGAATGCAGGCGCGCGGCGACTTCGGGACTGGGTGCTGGCTGGGTGCTATCGATCTTTGCCGCCGCACGCCGTGCCGCATCTTGCACCGTGACATTGGAGCGGCCCGACCAGGCCGGATTGGCTTCATCGATCAGGTCACGGCTCAAGAAGTGATTGAGCGCCAAGACATTGCGCACCTGTTGCGCCTCGGCCATTTCGGTCTGGTGCAGGCGGTAATAGGCGAACAGGCAGCTGCACAGGGCCAGTACCAGGGTGGCAAAGGTGGCAATCAACCAGGGTCGGCGTGCCCGCGCCAGCTGGGCCGCGCGGCGGTCCGCCTCATGCTGCGCCCGCTCCGCCAGCTGGCGGGCGCGCTCTTCGCGGCGCAGCGCCAGGCTATCGAGGCTGTCGATCAACTCGCTCACGCTGCCGGTCCGCCGCAGTGGGTCGCCATCGGTCGCCCGGGCGATTTCTTCGACCAGGAGCGCATCGTCGATATCGCGCTCCCAGCCCGGCACCATCGGGCTGCGCAGGTCCCCCGCCAGCAACTGGTAGAGGATCACCCCAAGCGCATAGATATCGCTACGCTCGGTGGATGGCTCTTCGCGCAGGACTTCCGGCGCGATATAAGCCAGCGTACCGCGCAGCGAATCATCGACAATGGTCTGCGGACCGCTGCCGCCTAGCTGGCTCAAGCCCAGTTCGGCCAGGCGGTCCGGATCGGTCATGCGCCCGCAGCCAAAATCGGCCAGGCGCAAGCGCCAGCCGCCAGCCTCGATCGCTTCCACCAGGATATTCGCCGGCTTCAAGTCCTTATGCAGAATGCCGACGCTGTGAGCGCTGGCCACCGCTACCGCAATCTGGCGGAACAGTGCCAGTCGCGCCGAGCGGTCCAGCCGCACCAGCGTATCGTCTCGGCGGCTCCAGGCCAGCAAGTCATCGCCGCCATAGGGCATTTCGAGAAAGAATGGTTCCTGCTCGAAATTCCAGTCATCGATGGGCAGCATATCGGCGCGGGTGCCGAGCTGCTCGCGCAACACATGGGCCAGGGTGGCCTCGCGCTTGAGATCGGCCAGCTGCGAGGCATTGGCCGCGTATTTGAACACCCGCAATTCGCCCGTTTTGCGATGGCGCGCCAGCCACACCTCGCTGCCCAGCATGCGCTCCAGCATAAATCGCGGCCGCTGCGGTGCTTCCTGCCCCACTTGCAAGGCCAGCTCGTTCTGCAGACGCAGGCCGGCAATGGTGCATTGCACCGGCTCGGCAATGCGGTAGCCAACGCGGGGAATCGCCTCGATCAAGCCGGCATTGGCAGGACCCAGGGTGGCGCGCAAACGGGTAATCGCACTGGCCAGCACATTGTCGCCAACCAGCCGCCCGTTCCACACCTGCGCCTCCAGGTCGGCACGGGTCACCACCTCATTGCGGGCGGCCAGCAGCACACTGAGAATGCGGGCAGACTGCGGCTGGATCTCCACCTGCAGGCCATTGACGGTCAATTCGGCCTTGGACTCATCAAAGGTAGAGACACCAAAACGATAGCGATAAAGCGATGACATCCTGAGCAACTTTCCTGCGGCCATGGCTGGCCATTTCAACTGACTGCGCCTGCCTGAGGGACGCTCTGAACGAATCGAGTTCTCAACCACCACCGCATGTCCCGGAAGACCCGGGACTACTGCAAAAGTAGATAGGGCATTGATTTCGCGCTGTTTCATTCCGCCCCATCCGCCCCCGCCGCCACGGTGGAACGGCGCTTTTGCGCGTCGGGCAATTCATGCGGCGGTTCGCAAGAGGGCGCCATACCGAGGCTATATCGGTCGGTGCGGCCGGTGAAAACCGGGGCAAGCGATAGCTGGCGCGGCCGCATTGTAACGGCGGCAGGCTTTGCCGGCGAACGGCGCAGAAGGCAGTCAAGACTTCTGCAACAAGCTTCATGCCGGGCGCAACATCGCGCCTTGATCGGATAAGAAAAATGCCGCCCGGCATAGCTCGGGCGGCATGGCTTGGCATGCGCGATCGCTGCGAAAAAATCGCGCTCTCAACCACTTACGGTTATCCCGTGAGAACCAGGACAGGCGCGAAAATGGATGTATCACTGACTATCTATCGCGCTATTTCAGCGCCATCGTGAGGCGGCCAGGCAGGTGGCCGGCTTGCCAGCCGGCTCCCCTTGGACTTAATTCGCTCCTGACGTTGGATTAGCCCCATTTGGTGAGCTACCTGCTTCACCCGGCTCATCCGGCGTGCTCGTATCGCTTGCGCCCTCGACCGCTTCAGTGTTGCCAGAAGCGCTAGCCGCAGTGCGTTCAGCAGCCTTCGCCGCCTTCGGTGGTGCTTTGCGCCACAAGCCGCCTTCGCTATAGGATGACCAGCCCCATTTCAGCCAGTTGAGTAGCGACCAGGCCAGCCAGCTGGCCCACACCAGCATCAGCAGGCGGTAGACCAGCAGCGGCAGGCTCAACACCCAGGCCGAGGGTAATAGCGCCTGGCTGTGATCCTGATACCAGCTCAGCTGCTCGCTGGAGGACAGATGCCCCTGCACCTGCATATCCGGGTGGCCGAGCAGGCCTTGCTGCACGGCATCGAACAGGGCGCTCATGGCAGCAAGGCTCAGCAGCACCAGCACGATCTGCAAGAGATTGAAGGCCCAGCGCTGCGGGATAGCGGCGCCAAAGCGGCGGCGTACGCCCAGCAGCAACAGCCAGCCAAACACCACGGCGGTGAGATCGGTGGCAACCGGCATCAGGCCCAAGCCCAGTCCGAACCAGTGCAAGCCACGCAGCGGCGTGAGCGATAGCCGCCCCAGGCCGATCGACACCAGCAGCAACACCAGCAGCACGCCCCAGAACAGTACCGCCGGACCCATGGCTGGACCGCCGAGCAGCAATACCCAGCGATCGGCCGGCAGCTTGATCTGCAGATTGGCATTGGCGCCGGATATGCCGACATCAAGCGGCGAAGTCGTAAACACCAGGCCCATGCCGCGCGGCTCGCGCCACTGCAGCACGATCTGCTGCTCGCCCGGCACCAGCGGCAGCTTGACCGTGCGTCCTTCCTGGCGAATCGGCTGCTCGGCCCCTCCGATCAACACCCTTTGCAGGCTGGCGCCTTCCGGCAGGGTGACGCTGTGCTGGCCGCCCTGGCTGGAGCGCAGCGTCAGTTCCAGCTGCGCATCGCTGGCGCGGATGCCGGGGCTGAGCGTCAACTGCGACTGCTCCAGCGTCAAGGTCGGCCCGGCTACCGCAGCGGGCTTGCTCAGGCTGATGGTGACCGACTCACCCGGCCACGGCCGCCATTGCGGCAGCCAGTGGCTGCCACCATCCTGGTGCTGCACCACGGCAATGCCGCTAAAGCTGGCATGCCATTGCGGCCCGACTGCCAGCGACCACACTTGTACCTGATTGCCGGCGCTACTGGCTTGCAGCTTCAGTTCCGGCGCGATCTTCAGCACCGAATTGAAGCTGACACTGCCGGAGCGGCCCAGATTGATCAGTGCATGGCCGTTTTCCACCTTGATGTCTTCACTGGTCACCGCTTCGCCGGGCAGCAGCGGTATATCCACCACCAGCGGCGCCTGGCTCTCGCCCACCCGGCTGACCGTGCTGACCACTTCCCAGGTCAGGCCAAGCGAGAGACTGCGCTCCACCCGCACAAAGGGCGGCAGCTGGTCGGCCTTGCCGTTTTTTTCGTCGTGGGTCTTGCGCGCCAAAATCAGGCTCTCGCCAGCCTGGCCATCGGCGCCGAGGCCTTCCAGCGTCCAGTCGCTGAGTGTGCTCACCACCTGGTGCGGCTTGAGCGGCAGCGCCAGCTGCACTGCATCGCGCCCAGCTAGCGACGACTCCATGCTGATCTGGTGAATGCCGGCCGGTAGCGCCAGCCACAGCGTGCCATCGCTCTCGCGCAACAGGCCGGAAGCCGGCTTGCCATCGAGCTGCACCTGGGCCGGCAGCCATTGCTTGGCCCCGCCCGGCAGTGGCACCGCTGTTGCGATGGCAGCATGCGCCTCTAGACGCAGTTGCAAGCTGTCACCGGCGATGCTGACAGCCAGGTGGCTGTATTGCGCACACGACGGCAGGCAGGCAGCCGGCGGGTACAGCTTGCCGCGCAGCGATTCCAGCAGCTGCTCATCCGGCAGCTCGTCGGCTTTTACCGGCTGCCCCGGCAATAGCATCAGGGCCAGCACGGCAGCAGCCAGGGCTCCCCCGCCTGCGCGCAAATCCGGCCAGCGGCGCGGGCGCCAGCCGGTGATCAGCATCAGCAAGGCGGCAAGGCCGGCGAGCCGCAATACGGTAAGCAGTGCATTCATCGCCGGCGAAATCAGCCACAGCCGTAGCTGCTGGTCCTGCTCCACCGGGCCGCTCCAGTGCAGGGCATAGCTTGACCATTGCCAGCGCGGCAGACCGGGGCCGGTCTGTACCCGCGCATTGGGGTCAAACTGGTTGAAGGTCTGCGCGACCTTGGCCTGTGCCATATTGTTCTGCTGCTGCGGTGCGACCTTGAGCTTCAGGGCGACGCTGGCACCGACCGATGCTTCAGCCGGCTTGGGTGCCGCATCGGCGACATTGGCTACTTCCTCCCTCACCGCCACCTCGCCGGCTACCATCGCGGCAGGTGCGGCCGGGGCAGCGGCAACCGGCGGTTCCGGCCTGGCTTCCTCAATCACCGCTGTCTTGACCGGCATCTTCATCCGCGCCGTCCCGCCGTAGGCCGCGTCAAGCCCGCCATTGTGCGGTTCCAGCACCGGATACAGCGTCTGCCTGATCTGCGTGATGGCGAAGGGCAGCAAGATCAGCACCATGGACACCAGGCTCAGCCCCCAGTAGGCACGCAACCACTTGGAAAAGCGCCCCTGCGGCAGCACCCGCAAAATAGCCACCAGCGCCAGCAGATTGATCCAGGCCAGCCGTGGTGCAGCCGGCTCGTGGTAGGACAGCGCCAGCCCCGCCAGTGCCAGAGCACCCCAGCGCCAGCCGAACAGCTTGCCGGTGGCCAGGGTCACCATCAGCACAATGAAAAAGTCGAATAGCGACCAGCTCTCTACCCAGGAGCCCGGCGCGCGGTCCACCCCGCTGGCATGCAGCAAGCGCCAGCCGGGCGGTAGATGCAGGCTGGCGTCCAGCTTGTTGAAACTCTGCGCCCAGCCGGTGGCCGGCAGCTTGCCGCTGGCCGGAACGCGGCTCTCGGCCAGCAGGTTCGCCTTGCCCTGGCGGATTTCCACCCCGACCCGCTCGCTGCCGGCCAGCCGGGTGAGCAGCTGGTCGCTGCCATCGACACTGACATGGCCAAGCTGCTGCGGCGCCGCCATTTCCAGGCGCCAGGACTGGCTGATGGTGCCGCTGATCGCGTCCTGCACCGTGTAGGCGCCGCCATCGAAGTCCAGCCAGAGCTGGCGGCTCAGGCTGAGCTGGTCTGGCGCTGGTGTCGGATCGCCACGCTTGGTCTGGTTGAATTTCAGCGTGTCACCGGGCTGCAAGCGATAGGCGGGCAGCCGCTTCCAGTCTTCCGGCACACCGGCCTGCTGCGGATCGATGGCCAGCACCCCTTCCACCGTGGCCAAGCGCAGGCTCGGCTGCGCTTCATAAGACCACACCTCCTCTGCCGCCAAGGGCGTATCGGACTTGGGCAGGGGCAGGGCATTGAGCGGACCGCTGCTGCGACCGGTCAGATAGAGATGCCACGAGCCGGCACGCACCTGAACCCGCAGCGAGCCATCGGCTTCTACCCTGGCCGGCAAGGGCGAATTGAGGCTGAGCGCGGTAAAGCCAGGCAGCAAGGCTGCCGGCAGATTCATCTCGCGATTCTTGCCGGCAGCATTGATTTCGATATGGGTGGTGAGCAACAGTGGAATATCGTCATTGATCTTGCGATGCACCTTCAAGTCGACATGCGACTCGCCCACCGCATTGCCGCTCTTGCGCAGCCATAGCTGGCCATCGGCCTCCATTTCCGGCTCGGCAATGCGCGCGCCATCGAGGCTCAGCCCGATCAGCCCGACCCGCGCCGGCAGGGGCAGGCTTTCCGGCATGTCCTTCCAGGCAAACTCGCCGCTGATCTGGTGCGCGCCCGGGCTCAGCTCCACGCCGGGCAGGCCATCCTTGGCCACCACCACTGCCGGCTTGCCATCGATCTTGACACTCTGCGGCCAGAACTTCTGCCCACCGGGCAACGCCTGCCAGTCGGCCCGATACGCCAGTAGCGACTGGCTGAAGCTGCCGCCATCGCGGCGCAGAGCCAGATCGATACGCCCGACAAACACGCAAAAGCGGCTGTCCTGGCTGTGGTAGACGCTCGGGCATTGCACTTCCTCATGGCCGTGCATGGCCCAGGGCACCCAGCTTTTCAGCGGGTTGGGCAGTTGCGATTCGGGCAAGGGGGCAGCAGACAGGGCAAGGGACAGTAAAGGCAGCACAAGAGCAGGAATCCGCATGGTGCGTCGCTTTCGGTGGTTGATCGGGCGCAGCTTGAACGCAGCAGCCGTGCAAAACGGGTCAGATGCCGCTGCATTATCCTTATGCACAGGCAGGCGCCGGTGCTCGAGCCCTACTTTGGCGCCTGTTGCGCGCTTTGTCACCTGTTGCCATGCCACAATGGCCACCTTGCCACGGCAATCCGAGCCAAACACCCCATGCCCATCGCCCGAATCGAAGTGTGCCGGCCACGCAGCCAGAGCGAAATCGACGCCATGATAGACGCGGTCTACCAGGCCCAATGCCTGGCGCTGAAGGTGCCGGCCGACGACAGGCAGATTCGCTTTGTGCAATACCCGCCCGGCCACTTTCCGGTACCGCCAGCCAAAACCGATAACTACACCGTGGTGGAGATCCAGATCTTTCCGGGCCGATCGCTGGCGGCAAAGCGACTGCTTTATGCGGAAATCGCCCGGCGCTTTGGCGAACTGGGCATTGCCGCCACCGACATCACCATCATCTTGCACGAGCCAGCGCTCGACAACTGGGGCGTAGGCGGCAAACCGGCGTCGGAGATCGACCTGGGCTTCAAGCTCGACGTGTAGTCGCAACGGCTTGGCGGCGTTTCGCGCCGCCAAGCGCGTCATCCATCCAGCATATTTGCACTGCATACCGCGATTTCGGCACCGTATCGAGCCGTGATCGCGCAGCGCGCTGCCCTGTTTTAGTCTTGCAGCATCGATCGCCAAGCATTGGCGATCCGCAACAGCA
>NZ_JAYRLZ010000131.1:0-11625 GCF_041904975.1 Chitinimonas sp.
AGCGTGCTGAAGTGGTTGCGCAACGTGCCCAGGTAGCGCTTTGTGTAGGGGTAGAGTCCCTGGTCTATATAGCGCTGCACTACCTTCCGCTTGATTTCGAGCACATCGCGGCCCAGGTTCAGCAGCCGGTCAAGCGTGGCCATCAGGCCCGCTTCGTCCCCGGCATGTACATAGCCGAGGCGAGCACAGTTCACAGTCACCACGCCGACCGAGCCAGTCTGCTCGGCTGACCCGAACAGGCCGTTACCACGCTTGAGTAGCTCGCGTAGATCGAGCTGCAGGCGGCAGCACATCGAACGAACCATATGCGGTTCCAGATCGGAATTGAGGAAGTTCTGGAAGTAGGGCAGGCCGTATTTGGCGGTCATCTCGAACAAGAGATGGGTGTTCGGGTGGTCCCAGTCGAATTCCGGCGTGATGTTGTAGGTAGGGATCGGGAAGGTGAACACCCGCCCCTTGGCGTCGCCGGCCATCATCACTTCGATGTAGGCGCGGTTAATCATGTCCATCTCAAGCTGCAGATCGCCGTAGCTGAATGGCATTTCGTCGCCACCGATATACGGAATCTGCTCGCGCAGATCCTGGGGGCAGGTCAGGTCAAAGGTCAGATTGGTGAACGGTGTCTGCGTGCCCCAGCGGCTGGGCACGTTCAGGTTGTAGATCAGCTCCTGCATAGCCTGCTTTACCTCGGCATAGCCCATGTCGTCACGGCGAATGAACGGTGCCATATAGGTGTCGAACGACGAAAAGGCCTGCGCACCCGCCCACTCGTTCTGTAAGGTGCCAAGGAAGTTGACGATCTGTCCTACGGCGGCCGACATATGCCGTGGCGGCGTGGCTTCTACCTTACCCGGCACGCCGTTGAAACCTTCGGTCAGAAGGCGGCGCAGTGACCAACCGGCGCAGTAGCCGCTGAGCATGTCCAGATCATGGATGTGAATGTCGCCGGCGCGATGTGCCTTTCCAGCTTCAGGTGAATAAACATGGCTGAGCCAGTAGTTGGCCGTTACCTTGCCGGCCACGTTCAGTATCAGGCCACCCAGGCTGTAACCCTGGTTGGCATTGGCATGCACCCGCCAGTCTCGCTGGTCGAGGTATTCCTCCATGGCACTTTCGACGTCTACCAGTGTGTGTTTGAGTTCGCGCAGACGGGCGTGCCGCTCGCGGTAGACAATATAGGCGCGGGCGGTGCGCCACCAACCTGCCTCTACCAAAGTCTCTTCGACCAGATTCTGGATAGTTTCGATATTGGGGCTTGATTGTTTGGCGAGTCGCCGTGCAATGTGTTTCGACAGCAGTTCTGCGACGCCTTCATCGAATTCCTGGGTTGCTTGGGCGGCTGCATAAATTGCCTTCGCAATTTTCCGGACGTCGAAAGCAGTCTGTTGACCGTCTCGTTTGATTACATATTGGGCGTGCATTGAACACTCCATCTAGTAGCGTGAGGCGAAAGTTAGCACTAGATATTGTGTTTTTATGTGGAATGGCCGGGCTTATTTGAAATGCTTGACCGGGGTCAAGCAGCGTGAGGGGGAACTATCTGGGAGCGTATCGCCGATAAGATTACTTCCATGCCATGGCGAACAGGAGACTAGCGCCGGAGCAAAAACTGCGTAATTAGCACCACCGCCGCTTCGTCCCATCTCACGGCGAGGGGTTCGGCATTGCGCAGGTAGATGAGGGCGCCAGATGACAGGGTTTCGGACTTGCCGTGGCAATGGAACTGCAGCGTGCCGCTCAGGCATTGCAGGCTCATGGCGCCGGCGGCGCGTTGTTGCTGAATATGCGTGCCAGCCGCGAGCGTCAGGCGGAAGATCTCTATGTGCTCGTCGCGCGCCAATACTCGGGATGTCTCGGTGTCTGCCGTTGGCTGGTTGACCGACACCTAGACCACGTCACCTCTTTTTGCGTGTCGTTGCGCCATATTTGCCCCCGTGGTGGATAGTTGCCATTTCGTTCAGATGGTCTTGGAATACCGCATCATCGGTTGGCCCTGGCGCAGGTAGCGGTCGAACACCATGGCGATATTGCGGACCAGCAGGCGGCCGCGGGCCTGGATTTGGATGCGCTGGTCGTCGATGGTCAGCAGGCCGTCTTGGGCTTGCTTGTGCAGGTCGGCCAGCTCTGTAGCGAAATAGTCGGCGAAGCGGATATCCCAGTCGCGTTCGACCTTGGCGATGTCGAGGGCGAATTCGCACATCAGTTGCTGGATCAGGGTGCGGCGTAGTTCGTCGTCGCGGTTTAGCGCCAGGCCGCGAAACAGCGGCAGCTTGCCCTCGTCGAGCGCGGCATAGTACTCCTCGGTGGTGCGCACATTCTGGCTGTAGCTAGCGCCGATCTTGCCAATGCCGGATACACCTAGCGCCAGCAGGTCGATATCGTCGTGGGTCGAGTAGCCCTGGAAGTTCCTGTGCAGGGTGCCGGCGCGCTGGGCCACTGCCAGCTCGTCGTCGGGCAGGGCGAAATGATCCATACCGATGTAGACATAACCAGCGCCGGTTAGCCTACCGATAGCCAGGCTCAGGATATCGAGCTTGGTGTCGAGCGAGGGCAGGTCGGCTTCTTCGATCTGCCGCTGGGTTTTGAACACATGGGGCAAATGCGCGTAGTTGTAGACCGATAGCCGGTCCGGGCGCATGGCTAGCACTTTGTCGAGCGTGAGACCAAAACCTGCCAAGGTTTGCTTGGGCAGGCCGTAGATCAGGTCGATTGAGATCGACTTGAAGCCGTTGGCGCGCGCCGCATCGACCACGCAATGGGTCTCCGCCTCGGTCTGGATGCGGTTAACCGCAAGCTGCACATCGTGATCGAAGTCTTGCACTCCCAGGCTCATACGGTTGAAACCCAGTCTGCCAAGCAGCGCCACGGTTTCGGCCTTGACCTTGCGTGGGTCGATTTCGATCGAGTATTCGCCTTCGTTGCGGGGAGCGAAGTCGAAATGCTGGCGAAGGGTGCTCACCAAGCGCTCCAGTTCGGCATCCGACAGGAAGGTCGGGGTGCCGCCGCCAAAATGCAGCTGCTCAACGCGGGCCCTTCCAGCGAACAGCGGTGCCTGCATGGCGATTTCTCTGTCGAGGTAATTGAGGTAGACCGCTGCCTTGGCCTTGTTCTTGGTAATGATCTTGTTGCAGGCACAGTAGTAGCAGATGGTGTTGCAGAAGGGGATGTGCACATACAACGACAGTGGGCGCCGTCCACCTGCCGAAAAAGTACTTGCCGTTAGTTCGCGGTATTCGGCTTCGCCAAACCCACTTTGAAAGCGGTCGGCCGTGGGGTAGGAGGTGTAGCGCGGCCCATTTCCGGACAGCCTCTCGATCAATGCTTTGTCAAATTGCAGGCCCTGAACGTCAAACGTCCTATTGGCACTGGAGTCGGTGGGGGTCATTGTCAACCTTGCATTGGTGAGGGAGTATCGCTTAGGGACTCCCGCGTTATGACGAGGATCACGTCTCTGGCGCGATGGCCACAAGCCGCATCAGGTCATTCACTGCCCGCGGTGATTCGATCAAATCTGCTAGGGTGTACTGATCGAGCGATTGAAAAAAGCCGTCGAAGGATTGCTTGAGAATGCCGGCGAGCTTGCAACTGGCGGAGATGCGGCATTGGTTATCGGCAGCAAAGCATTCAACGATGGGGCTACCGCCTTCTGATTCACGCACGATACGACCGAGGCGGATCTGATCGGCTTGCAGGGCCAACCGAATACCGCCGCCTTTTCCCCTTATCGATTCCACTACGCCGGTTTTGGCCAAATGGTGCACCACTTTGGTCAGATGGCTCTCTGAAATGCCATAGCTGGTGGCAATACCCTGTATGGTGGCCAGCCGGTCGGTATTCACAGCCAGATACATCAGTACGCGCAATGTGTAATCGCTAAAGCTGGTCAGTTTCACAACCACTCCATGGTCAACTTGAGCGCCGAGATAAGGTGAACGCACGATCTGCATATGTTACGACAGATGGGGGAGCGCATTCCTACTGCAGATTGTGAAGCTTGATCAGGTATCAGACGCCTGGCCTCCAGCAGTGCTGCGGATGATGGTTTGGTCGCCGCCCCAGTCATGCCAGTCATCGCCCCAAAACTCGACGGGATGCTGGGTTCGGTCCGAACCATTTCCGCAGGCCAGATTGTCGGCTGGGCAGTATTTATCGCAGCCCCAGCAGATACGCTCGGGATGGGCAGGATGGATGGGAAACTTTTTCGCCACGCTGGCTTTCTCCGCTAGTTGGCGCCAGCTGTATTTGTTGCCAGCTGGCGCCAATTCGTCAGGCCAGAGCCGGTTTGAGGGCCGGTTCTTCGCGACGACCGATCAACTTGATGGCAAACAGAGCGAGGCACAGCACGCCCAAGGCGAACACGATATCGCCGGGCACGCGCAGCCAGACCAGCATTGTCATCACATCTGAATGCACAATCTCTGGCGAGCGGGCAAACCATAGCCCCTTGCTGACACTTGCCCAAGCCTGATAGATGCCGGCAGGCACCAGCGAGATGAACACCATCATGGCCAGCCCAATGTTCATCAGCCAGAACGCTGCCTTTACCAGGCCGTCATTCCACTGCAGGCGTGGGGACAGGCCGCGCAGGCAGAACAGCATCAGGCCAATACCCAACATGCCATATACGCCAAACAGGGCGGCGTGGCCATGGGCCGGCGTCATATTCAAGCCTTGAACGTAGTACAGCGAGATGGGTGGGTTGATCGAGAACCCCAGCAGGCCGGCACCGACGGTATTCCAGAAGCCGACAGCCACAAAGCACAGGATCGCCCATTTATAGCTGGCCACCCAGGGCGCAGCGCGCGAGCGCTGGTAGTTCCGATAGCCCTCCAGGCCAACCAAGGCAAGCGGTACGACTTCCAGCGCCGAAAACACGGCGCCTACGGCGATGACCGAGGTAGGCGTGCCGGTAAAGTACAGATGATGCAAGGTGCCCAGAATGCCGCCGAACAGAAATACGATGGTTTCCAGCACGATGGCACTGTTGGCAGTGCTCTGGCGGATCAGGCCAAGACGCGAGAACAGCAACGCGATGACCGCAGTGGCGAACACTTCAAAGAAGCCTTCCACCCACAGGTGTACCAGCCACCAGCGCCAGTATTCGATCATCGAATAGTGACTGTGCTGGCCCCACATTAGCGAGCTGGCGTAGAAACTGCCGATACACGTTGCCGACAGAAACACCATGGCAATCAGTCCACGGCTTTCGCCAGGGCGCAGCAGTGCGGGCCATAATCCGCGGGCCATCAGTGCCAGCCAGATCATCAGACCAGCGAACAGGCCGTACTGCCATATGCGGCCCATGCTGGTGTATTCCAGACCCTGGTTGCCCAGCCAGAAGGCAAAGTTGGTCCCCAGATGCTGCAGGTTACCGATCCAGCCACAGGCAATGGAACCGCCAACAACAATTAGCAAGGCGTAGAACAGGACATCAACGCCCAGTTTCTGAAACTTCGGTTCGCGACCCGACAACACCGGAGCGATGTAGAGGCCGGTTGCCAGCCAGGCGGTGGCAATCCACAGCACGCCAAGCTGGGTGTGGATGGTGCGGCTGACCACGAAAGGCAGTACTTCTGCAAGTGGGATGCCGAAAAAGCTCTGCCCTTCCACGGCATAGTGGGCCGAGATGGCGCCCATGCCTACCTGGACCAGCAGCAGGGCGATCACCACATAGAAATACTTGCGGGTAGCGCGCATTGAAGGCGTCAGTGACAGGTCGATCAGCGGGTCATTTTTAGGCGCCGCCGGGTCAGCTTCGTCACCATGGGACATGTGGTACCAGATCATTGCCGCAATACTGGCAATCATCAGGATCACGCTGGCAATCGACCAGATGCCATTGCCGGTGGTCGGTGCATTGTCGATCAACGGTTCATGGGGCCAGTTGCTGGTGTAGGACAGATGGGCTTCGCCTGGGCGATTGGTCGCAGACGACCACGACGACCAGAAAAAGAAGGCCGGCAGGGCCTGCAAGTCCTTGGGGTCTTTCAGCGCATCGCGCGTCATGGCGTATTGTTCACGCAGCTTGTCTAGTGAGGCCTCATTACCAAACAGACCGATGTAATGCTGCGATAGCTCGGCAATCACCGCAGCCCGTTCAGGGCTGACCACCAGGCGGCCTGTATTGGCGTCGTAGCGATTGCGACGCATTTCTTCCTTGGTGCGCGCTGCGATCACTGCTTGCTCATCCGGCCCCAGCTTATCGAACGCACTGTGGTACTGCTTCTGCGCTAACGTATCACGCAGGCCGACCACTTCACGATGCAGCCAGTCGGCCGACCAATCAGGGGCGATATAGCTGCCATGGCCCCATACCGAACCGAGCTGTTGACCACCGGCTGACAACCAGGACTCTTGTCCATGCTGAACCTGGTCCCCGCTGAACAGCAGCGTGCCGTTGCTGCTGATGACCTCTTTGGGAATCGGCGGGGCGGATAGGTAGATCTCCCTGCCTATCCAGCCGAGTGCGGCAAAGGACAGGAGGAATATCACGGCGAGCGTGCGCCAAAGGCGGTGCGAGTTGCTCATGATGGCCTTCCTTGGTGAGGTTGAAAGAAGCTATAAGATTCATACTATTTGTATCTTTTATAAGATGCAAGAAAAATGAATCTAATTCTGTTGATGTTGAAAGGTTGCTCAAGGCTGCGAGCCCCGCTTGGCGAACTAGGCCGGCGGGGCCAAGGTCGTTAGCCCGGTTTGCCGTCCTGGCGCGCCTGCCAGTAGATCGGAAGTATCCGGGTGGCCCAGGCAATCATCACCGCCAGCCAAAGTAAGGACACTACATTGATCCAGCTTGCCGACAGGCCCAGCAAGGCAATAACCACCCGCAAGGCGGCTACGCCGTGCATGGCGAGATAAATGGCCCAATAGCCAGAGTCGGCCACCAGCTGGCGGCCACCATGGCCCAAGGTAACCCGCGTGACAAAGCCGACTAGCATGGTGCAACAAAAGCCCAGTGCCAGCGCGTGCGCTGGGGCTGCGCCGACGGGCCACCCAAATACCGACAGCGCCTGCAGCAGCAGCGCCGGCGCCAACCATGCAAACGACAGATGCAGCATGGCCAACAGGTGATTCGTCATGACCCCGCGCTGCCACCAGCGCCAGCTGGTAAAGGCCAAGGATAGCGACAGTGCCAGGGTTACGCAGCCGGTCAGCCGCGGGCTATCCAACAAGCCACTTAGCACCAAGAGCGCACAAGCCGCAAGCCAGCCATCCAGCAGGAAACGGGGGCGCCATATGGCAGCGCCGGGCAGGGCAGACTGGGTAAAGAAGGGCAGCATACGGTGGGATACGGTCAGAAAAATTGGCAGCAGCATCCCCCATAGTGCGGCATCGCGAGCTTGTATCCACAAACGGCCATCGCCTGAACGTACCCAGAGAACCGCCAGCATGATCACCAGCGTACCCAGCAGCATGGCAGCCAACAGTCGCGACGGATGAAACCTGTCGGCCTCCGAGCTGCTGCGCAGGCAGCCAAGCCAGCGCAGTGTTGCGATCGCCCAGACCAGCTGCATGACCAACAAGCCGATCACCGGCCAGCTTCCGCCATGCGCGAAGCCGATCAGCGCCAGTAACACGCCAGACAAATATCCTATCGCCATGGGGAAATGGCGCGTAGACGCTGGCAAATTCAGCCACTTGGGGCCAGCCGTGAAAATAAAGCCAAGCATGAACAAGGGAAATACGCCTAGTGGCATCATCAGCGCGTGCACCATCACGACCGGATAGGCGTGGCTGCCAGGTGCGAGTTGCAGACTAATCAGCCACCAGAGCGCCATGGCCAGCAGAGAAAGCACACCAGCGGCAAAATAGGCGCGATGTGGTGCCTGGGCTAGCCTTTGCCAGCCTGTCGAAGTGTCGCTTTGGTAGACAGTCAGGCCCATGCTTTGCCTCCGCGACGCTGGCTCATCGCAGCGCCCAATCGTTGCAAGGTCTCTGCCGACAATTTGCTGGCGGCCCCATATACCAATGCCTCTTCCTGATCGGCATGGGCGGGATAGCGTTGGGCAAAATCGCCGAGCTCAGCTGGGCTCGGTAACCATTGCTGCCTGGTCACAGCATCCAACCAGGGTCTTACCGCCAGCCACAGCGCATTTAGTAACGCATGCTCAGCCTGCAAGGTGTCCAATGAATGATTCAGCTCAAGCTCGCCGAGCTGACGCAGGGCAGGGAATAGATCATCTTCCTCATCCGCGTGGTGTAACGGGGCAGCGCGCTCGAAATACCGTAGCACATTGGTGGCCGCCTGAGCCGCTTCAAGATCAGCGCCATGCTCGGCAAGATGCTGCGCGATACGGGGCGCAAGGCTAGCAAAGTGTCGCACTTTGTCATGGCAGGCCAGCAGCAAAGCAATCGGGTCGTCAAAACCGGGGGCGGGGGCTTGGCTCAGCATCAGGTCTTCCTGTATGG
The DNA here is from genome assembly GCF_041904975.1 of Chitinimonas sp. NCBI lineage: Bacteria > Pseudomonadati > Pseudomonadota > Betaproteobacteria > Neisseriales > Chitinibacteraceae > Chitinimonas > Chitinimonas sp. Next base: position 8,410 of record NZ_JAYRLZ010000131.1, read on the forward strand.
ATGGGCAAACGGCGGGGATGCCGACAATAGGTACACCCGGTCTGCTGCAGGTGACTTGCATTAGTGTCTGGCACTTCCAAGCGGCTTCCAATTCCACTTCGGGCCTAGTTCTGAAGACCTAGGCATGGGTAATTTGCGGATTCAATTGATCTGCGTCAGTTTTTTATGGGGGGCGGACGGTAGCTTGGCAGTAATCAGCGGTACCGCGAGGTACCTCCCGCCCGAGGCCTGACACGGCTTCCATTCAGGAGATTGCCAGATGAGCACCAGAGCACCCCTTGTCACGCCCTTGACCATGGCCTGCTTGTCAGCCCTGCTAGGCGTACTGCCTGCAACGCAAGTGCTTGCCGATGAAGTACTACCGGTCATTCATCAAGAACTGTTGGCGCCGCCATTCCTGCCTCCGCCCGTTGCCCGCAAGACAGCTGCAAAGGTGGTCATCGACCTGACCGTCGAGGAAGTCGAGCGCGAAATCGCGCCGGGTTCGACCTACACCTTCTGGACCTTTGGCGGCACCGTGCCGGGCAAGATGCTGCGGGTGAGGGAAGGGGACACAGTCGAGCTGCATCTGAAGAATCTGTCCGGCAACAAGCTGCCTCACAATATCGATCTTCACGCTGTGACCGGTCCAGGTGGCGGTGCACCACAAACCTTGATTGCGCCGGGCAATCAGGCATCTTTCACGTTCAAGGCGCTGAACCCAGGTTTGTATGTGTACCACTGTGCGACCGCGCCGGTTGGCATGCATGTGGCTAATGGCATGTACGGCATGATTTTGGTTGAGCCCAAGGCCGGTCTGCCCAAGGTGGATCGTGAATACTATGTCATGCAGGGTGATTTCTATACCAGCACCGGCTATCGCGCAGGCGGCCTGCAGCCATTCGATATGCAAAAGGCAGTCGATGAGAAGCCAACCTATGTCGTGTTCAACGGCGCAGACCGAGCGCTGACCGGCAAGAATGCGCTGACGGCGAAGACCGGAGAAAAGGTCAGACTGTTTTTCGGAGTGGGCGGCCCGAATATCACCTCCAGCTTCCATGTAATTGGCGCCATCTTTGACAAGGTTTACTTCGAAGGCGGCATGAGAACGCAAGAGCAGGTGCAGACCACTTTGGTGCCCGCTGGCGGTTCGGCCATCGTCGAATTTACCCCCAAAGTCCCTGGCAATCTCACCATGGTCGATCACTCGCTTACCCGTGCATTCAATAAGGGTGCTATTGGCCTGATTGCCGTAAGTGGACCGGAACGCCCTGATATTTACAGCAAGGGCATTCTCAGCCCCTTGGCCGATGCCAGTTCGGCCAAGGAAACCAAGGTTGCTCCAGGCGAAGAGGCGCCGGTAAATGCCGAGCCGCCAGCCCTGCATGACGCGGGGCCGGCCAATCATGGTCAGGCAGTATTCAGCAAGCACTGCGTGGCGTGTCATCAGGCCAATGGCCAGGGGGTGCCAGGCGTATTCCCGCCGCTGGTTAATTCGGACTTCATCAAGAACAACCCGATCGAGGCTGCCAAAGTGATCCTAGGTGGCCGCGCCGGCGAAATGACCGTGAATGGAGTGAAGTACAACGGTGTGATGCCATCGCTCGATTTGTCCGACCAGGAGGTGTCGGAAGTGCTCAACTTCATCAACACGCGCTTCAATGGCGGCAAGCCGGTGCTGGATGCTGAGGCCGTGAAGAAGCTGCGCAATAGCAAGTAAACGGGTATGCGCCACCGTTTCTGGGCGACAGCCCTGCACTTTATGCTGTTGACGCTGACCAGCCAGTGCTGGGCGGACGACGACTACCTGCCCGTGCTTGGCGGTGTGTTTCGCAGTGCACTGCCGGAGAACGATGGTCCAGTAACGGTTGCGCCATATAGACTTCGCCGCACTCCGGTGAGTAATCGCGAATTTCTTGCCTTTCTCAGTCGATACCCGCAGTGGCGCCGTGACCAGGTGGCCAGACTGTATGCGAGCGATGGCTACCTGGCGCAATGGCGTGCAGCTGATCAAGTGGCGGAGGATATGCTCGATTCGCCGGTCAGTGCAGTCAGCTGGTATGCCGCCCGCGCGTTTTGCGAGGCCGAAGACGCGCGCTTGCCAAGCTGGTACGAATGGGAATACGCCGCAGCAGCCGATGCCTTCCGCGTTGATGCACGTGCCGATCTAGCCTGGCGCGCCCAGATCCTGCGCTGGTATGAACGCCCGGCATCGCGCGCTTTGCCGCCGGTTGGTCGAGCTCCCAATATCTGGGGGGTACGCGATATGCACGGCGCGATCTATGAGTGGGTCGATGATTTCAATGGGTTGTTTGTCAGTGCCGACAATCGCGTGCAAGGCGAGCAAAAAACGCTGGAAACCTGTGGATCTGCCGCGTTATCGCTGGATGATCGTGAGAACTACGCAATCTTGATGCGCATCGCCATGCTGGCCGCGCTGTCGGCACGCGATGTGGTCGGCACGGTTGGTTTTCGCTGCGCCCGTGATGGGGAGATGTAACCATGAGGTATTTGCTTGGCGCAGCGATGGTAATGTGTTGTCTGCTCGGGGGCATTTCGGCCCAGGCTGACAAAAGCCAAGCCTCGCTACCGGCTGATTCGCTGTATCGCATGACTGTGCCGCTGACCAACCAGCAAGGTGCCAAGCTGGAACTCGGTGATCTGGCAGGCAAGCCGGCCTTGATCACCATGTTTTACGGCAACTGCGCAGTGGCTTGCCCGGTGACTTTGCACAGTGTGCAATCCATAGTGAATAGCCTGCCGGCAGAGCAGCGCGGCGAGCTGACCGTGCTGCTGCTCAGTCTCGACCCGGCCAAAGATACCGCGGCAACACTGCAGGGACTGGCGAAAACACAGCAAATGCAGGATACGCCCTACCTGTTTGCTGTCGGCAAGAACGAGCGCGACACGCGCGCCCTGGCAGCAGCGCTCGGCATCCGGTATCGGCGGCTTTCAAATGGCGAAATCAATCACAGCTCGCGCTTGGTGGTAACCAATGCGCAAGGACAAATCAATTTCACCAGCGACAATCTCGCTCCGGCAGGTGATCCTGCGGTGCGAAACGCGCTTACGCACATGCTTGTTCACTAGGCGCTGTTGATATAGCGCTGGCGGATCGCGTTTCGCCGGAAAGCCGCCAGGCGAAAGGCGTTTTGCAGGCGAGGTAGTGATACCTCATTGCGCAACAATACCGCGCCTGGCGGCTTTCCGGCGAAACCACCAGGGCTGGGCCGAGTT
>NZ_JAYRLZ010000132.1:0-11522 GCF_041904975.1 Chitinimonas sp.
GCAATGCTCTGGATTAACCAGGCCTTGTCCAGCATGCTGGCGGTGTCGCCAACGGCGGCCGCCTGCTCGGCGGCGGTCAGCAGCGCAGCCAGCTGTTGATGCAGATGTGCCTGCAAGGCCTGCAGGGCGGCAGGCTCCAGGATGTGCGCGAGTGGGCCTCCGTCGGTACGGGCCGACCCGTCCGTGGTCCGGTCATGGGTGTGGATGGCGGCGGCGCCGGGTGCGTCGTTCGCAGGGAGGGCTGGCGTTGTGTGCGCCGGTCCGGACTGGGCAGAGGGAAGCGCGGCTGGCTGCGCCGAGTCAGCGGGCGCCGCCACAAATGCTGCGCCCAGTCGTGGCGTATTGCGGATCAACTCGCGCAAGGCGGGAATCGGGATCGGCTTGGACAGATAGTCGTCAAACCCGTCGGCCAGATACTGCTCGCGCGCGCCGCTCATGGCATTGGCGGTGACCACGGCTATGCGGGGCACCGGCTTGCCGGCCGCCTGCTCGCGGATCTGCCGGGTGGCAGTCAGGCCGTCCATATCCGGCATCATGGCGTCCATCAGGATCAGGTCATAGCTGGCTGCTGCCGCCATGGCAACGGCAGGCAGGCCGCCACCGGCCTGCTCGACCTGGTGGCCGTACTTTCTGAGCATGGCGCCCAATACCGCCAGATTCACCGGATTATCGTCAACGATAAGGATGCGCAGGCTGGCGTCGTCATCGGCCGCCACCGTGTCGCCATTCCCTGCTTCGTTGGCGCTGGCCGGCATGTCCACCACCTCGGCGGCGAATTCGAACGTGAAGGTACTGCCCTCGCCCTGCACCGAGCTGACCCGGATATCTCCGCCCATCATCCGCGCCAGTTTCAGGGAGATTTCCAGCCCGAGGCCCGAGCCTCCAAAGCGCCGATTGGTCGATTTGTCGCCCTGCTCGAAGCGCTTGAACAGGGTGGGCAGCACCTCGGGAGCGATGCCGATGCCGCTGTCGCTGACCGCAACACTGAAGCGGGCGACGCTGGCCGCTTCGGTGACGACATCGACCTTGACGCTAACGCCACCGGTTTCGGTGAACTTGATGGCATTGGACATCAGGTTGAGCAGGATTTGCCGCACCCGGGTGGTGTCGATACGCGCATGGCTTGGCACATTGGGCGCCAGGGTCAATGTCAGGCCGATGCCCTTGCCGGTGGCCTTGGCTTGCAGCAGCTCGGTGCAGTCGTGCAGCAGCCGGTGCAGATTGGCCTCGTTCAGGTCCAGCTGCATATTTCCGGCCTCGAGTTTGGCCACATCGAGAATAGAATATCGTTGAGGATTTCTAGCAGGCTGTCGGCCGAATCGCGGGCGGTGCGTGCCAGTGATTTCTGCTCCGGCGGCAAGGGGCTGTCCACCAGTAATTCCAGCATGCCGATGATGCCGTTCATGGGGGTGCGGATTTCATGGCTCATATTGGCCAGAAAGATGCCCTTGGCCTGATTGGCCGCCGCTTCACGCTCGCGCGCAGCCTCCAGGCGCTGCAACTGCTGCTGATCGGTGCGACGGAACAGCTGGATGATGCGCATGGCCAACAACAGTATGGCTACCAGCAGCAAGCCGCCCAGACGCTGCTGGAAATTGGCATCGATCGGCGCATAGCGCTCCAGCCAGGCGTGCTCGGGTACCGCGTAGAACAGTTGCCAGTCGGCCTTGCCATATACGCTCAGCTTGCGACTCAGCACAGTATCCTGGCCCGGCGCAAACACGGCGGCGGCATTGCCGAGCCGGCGATCCTGGATGCGTATGCCGTTTGTCTTTTCCTGCAGCATGAAAGTCACCGGCTGCGGCGGCAGCGCGAAGCCCGCCTGCCGTGCCCGCGCCTGGTCGCTGGCAGTGATAGGCAAAAACGGCACGCCGGCCAGCATCGCTTCCAGCACATTGCTGCGGATGACGACCGCAATCAGGCCGGATACCCGGTTGTTCGCCGCCGCGTAGATCGGCACCGTGAGCGTGAAGCCAGCGGCGTTGCGCGGGTCGCCATGGGCGAGTGAGTCGTATTGCGCATTGTCGCAGGTACGCATCATCGGCGACCATTGCGCTGGTATATCTTCCAGCGACAAGAAATCCAGCTGTGGATGGCTGGCTTTGAATGCGGCGATCGCCTGTGGGTAGTAGCGGTATTCCTCGCTCTCATCCTCGGGCGGTACATCTCGGCTCGCTGCAGCATTGCTATTGATGCCGGCGATCTTGCTGTCGTAACTGAGAAACGGAAGGTCGTGCTGGCCATCAAAGCCATCGAGCACCGCGTACACCTCGGAAATCTGCACGCTGGCCGCCAGATTGTTGTAGATCTGCCGGACTGTCTGGTCGGCATCGGCGCTGAAGCGGCCACTGGCGATCACGTCTTCCTGATCGCTGCGGCGATTGGCGCCGCTGAGCTTGCGCACGCTGGGTAACAGGGAAATGGTGCGGGCATTGTGGTAGATATCGGCAAACGCGCGCTCGATGCTTTCAGCCATCGGGTGCAGCCGGGTGCTGCTTTGCTCGGCCAGTACCGCCGCGCGGGCGATCTGGCGCTGATGTTTGCGGTCCTGCCAGAAGTAGGTGGCCATGATTGCCACAATCAGCAAGACCACGCCACTCGATAGGGCGATATCGACAAACAGCGTGCGCGATCGTGGCTGGCTGGTGCTGGTAGTCACCTGCATTCCTTCTGCCTGGGTTCCGCCCTGGCCTGCGCCAGGGCTCAGCAAGTATATGCAAGGATTTTGCCGCTTGCCGCCACGGCAAGCCGGCTTGATGGCAGGCATAACCACCTCTGATAAGGAGTGCCAAGAAATGACCGAACCCGCCCTGATGGCGCTATTGCATAGGCTGGAGCGCTTCCTGCCCGAGGACGCGCAGGAGCCGGACTGGTCGCAGCCGGCCTTTCGCTGGCGTAGGCGTAGCGTGTTCGGCCACGGTTTTGGCGTGCTGGAAGCGGTAGCGCAGCCGAACTGGATCACCCTGGGCGATCTGCACAATATCGCCAGCCAGCAGGCGGAGATTGTGCGCAACACACGCCAGTTCGTTGCCGGCCACCTTGCCAACAATGTGCTGCTGACCGGTGCACGCGGCACCGGCAAGTCCTCGCTGATCAAGGCGGTATTGCAGGCCTTCCATCGCGATGGCTTGCGCTTGGTGGAAGTGGACAAGGCCGATCTGGTTGATTTGCCCGATATCGTGGCAAGGCTGCTGGGGCGACCGGAGCGCTTTATCGTGTTTTGCGATGACCTGAGCTTTGAAGAAGGCGAGACCGGCTACAAAGCCCTCAAATCAGTGCTCGATGGCAGCATAGCCGCGCACAGCAGCAATGTACTGGTCTACGCCACCTCGAATCGCCGCCATCTGCTGCCGGAATTTTTTGATGAAAACCGCCAGGCGCGTCATGTCGACGGCGAGGTGCATCCGGGCGACGCGGTGGAAGAGAAAATCAGCCTCTCGGAGCGCTTTGGCCTGTGGCTGAGCTTTTATCCGTTCAGCCAGGCGGAATACCTGCATGCGGTGCGCCACTGGCTGCAGGCATTCGGCGTGGCGGATTGGAGCGAGGAAGTCGAGCGGGCAGCCTTGCTATGGGCTCAGGGGCGCGGTGCACGCTCCGGCCGGGTAGCCTGGCAGTTTGCCCGTGACTGGGCCGGTCGCTGCTCGCTGCCGCCCTTGCCGTGATAGGCTGGCGGCCCTTTTGCCTCAGCACCTGGCTGCGCGCCGGGCTGGATTCATGACAGATAACAAGATTACCCATGTCGCCGCCGGTATCCTGATCCGCGCAGACGGCCAGTTCCTGCTGGGCTCGCGACCACAGGGCAAGCCCTATGCCGGCTGGTGGGAGTTTCCCGGCGGCAAGCTGGAACAGGGCGAAACCCCGCGCCAGGCACTCGATCGCGAGCTGCACGAAGAAATGGGCATTGTGGTGCAGCAGGCTCACCCCTGGCTGGTGCAGACCTTTGCCTACCCGCATGCCACGGTGCGGCTGAATTTTTTCAAGGTTTGCAGCTGGTCAGGCGAGCCGCAGCCGCATGAGGGGCAGGCGTTTGTCTGGCAAACACCGGGGGCTACTACCGCCGAGCCTATCCTGCCGGCCAACACCCCCATCCTGCGCGGTTTGCAATTGCCTGCCGTGCTGGCCTTGTCCAATGTTGCCGAGCTGGGCGAAGCGGCCTGGCTGGCGCGGTTGGAGGCAAGGCTGGAGCAGGGCTTGCGCTGGCTGGTGCTGCGCGAGCCAGGGCTGGCTGGGGCCGCCTATGCGGCGCTGGCACAGCGGGTGCTGGATTTGGCGCGGCGTCATGGCGCGCGGGTCTTGCTGCATGATGCGCCTGCCTTGGCTGAACAATTGGGTGCCGACGGCGTGCACCTGTCTGCCCGCGCACTCATGGCCACGCAGCAACGGCCGGCCGGCTGGCTCGGAGCTTCGGTGCACTCGCAGGCGGAGCTGGAACAGGCTGCCGCCTTGGGGGTGGACTATGCGGTGCTCGGCACCATCAAGCCCACGCTGTCGCATCCGCATGGTCCGATCCGGGGCTGGGCGGGCTTTGCCGAGCAGCTGATGGCGGGCTGGCCGTTTCCGGTATACGGCATAGGCGGGCTGGCGGCGGCCGATCTGCCTGATGCCTATGCGGCCGGTGCGCAAGGCATTGCCGCATTGCGCTGGCCATGGCGGGAGGGCGATTGATGGCGCGATGGCGGTCGCTACTGGTCATCCTTGCCTTGCTGGGTCTGGCCTTTTATGGCTATCACGCTGCCGGGCCGGCCAAGCCGTCCGCCACGGTGCAGTGTGCTGATCTGACTGCGCCTTGCCAGGTTCATCTGGCCGGTCAGGCGCTGCAATTGCAGGCGGATCAGTCCCCGCGCGCGCTGAAGGGTTTCAAGCTCACCCTGCGTGGTGCAAGTGCACCATTCAAGGTGCGTTTTGGCATGGTAGGTATGGAGATGGGGCCGGTGGCCTTTCGATTTGTGCCGGCGGCCGATGGTGCCCAGCACGCGAGCGTGATGCTGCCATTTTGTGTGCAGGGCCGGCGCGACTGGTGGTTGCTGCTGGAATCCGACACTGGCAGTGCCATGGTGGCATTTACCGCACATTGAGTGCGATTGCGACGGCTTGGCGCCAGTCATGCTCATGAGCCGGCTAAAGCAGCGCTGTCAACGAGGCGCGTTTTCGGCTGCTGCATCCGGCCCCGTTTGCCACGGGGCCGGCTGGATCAAGGCGGAATATGCCCGCCTATTTCCACTTGGCTTCAACCTCTTTGTATTTGCCATTTTTCTGGATGGCTTCCAGGCCAGTATTGAATTTATTCACATATTGCTGGCTATTGGGAAAGGTTTTGGAGAAGGCAATAAACAGGCCGGGCTCGGCTGTCATGCCAACAGCCTTGAATTTTCCGGCAAAGTCGGCCTTGTTCTTTTCGAATACGGCATTGGCCACCTTTTCATAGGCCACCATATACTTGACCCGGCCGGCCAATAGTTTGCGGAAGCCCTGTTCATCCTGATTCGATACGCTGCGCTTGATCTTGGTGTTGCTGTCGAAATCGTCGCCATATTCATAGTCATTGGTGACAGCGACATCCTTGCCTTCCAGGTCCTTGGGCTTCAGCCCCGACTCGGTTGAATTGGCCAGTGCATAGATATTGATGCGGGCGGAGAACATCGGTTTGTTATGCCACAAATAATTCGGCTCCAGCTGGCTATTGCGCGCGGCGTCGAAACAGCCGAGCAGTTTGCCGGTCTTGGTTTCTTCCATACAGCGTGCATAGGGGACGGATTCGAATTTCACATCAACGCCGGCAGCCTTGAATGCTTCTGAGATCAGATCGGGAGCAAAGCCCTTGGCCTGGCCGTTGACCTTGCCGGAATAGGGGTACCAATCATCCTCGGCGCCAAGGGTGATGGTCTCGGCATGGAGGGCCAGCGTGGCAACGGAGAGCAATGTGGGTAGCAAAACACGACGCAACATCATGGAGGGCTCCTGGCATTGATGAGGCAGATAGGGGAGACGTGCAGCAGCACGCTTTGCCAACCCGTTATAGGCAAAACATTGGCGCATCGACGAGTTTCTCTTGCGGTTTGCTGCAATCGAGACGGTTTGCAAAGTCGTGAATGAGGTCAGGTGCAAGCCAAGGCAGCTTGTTGATGTCGCGAGCGGGGCGATGGATTTGGTTTTGAAGAATCAATGATTTCTGCTTGCCAATGCTGATTGCGCAGTCTGCAGGAGTGCGCAGGCCGAATCGAGTGCTTATGCGCAGCAGCCGGCCCGTGCGCTGCTTGCGTGGGCGGCTGTGGGCAGGTTGTTGACGCGTTGCGGTGTTGTTCCTCTCCAACCGCTTTTGCATCGCTCCGCGGGCGCATATTGCGAGTCGGGTGGCTCGTCCGGAGATGTCCTGAGGCCGCCAGCAAACCCCTGCCCCCGGCAAGCATCGATCGAACGCAAAGGCAGCGCTTGACACGACCACCCCGCCGGTAAAACGGGAGCGCCTTGTCAGATAAGAACCTGATGAACTCTAAGGCAGCCAAGGCGACAGGCGCGACGCGGCTTCGCATATAATCGGCGCTCCTGTTTCACCACCCACAAGTTCACCGCATGCGCACCCTGCTTCTGGCCCTGGCTTCCGCCCTGTCTATCACCGTCACGGCGGCGCCGCTTGCCGTGCCACCCCCACCCGATCTGGCTGCCAAGGCCTATCTCTTGCTCGATTTTCAAAGTGGCGCCCATCTGGCCGCGCGCGACCCGGACAAGCGTATCGACCCGGCTTCGCTCACCAAGCTGATGACCGAATACCTGACCCTCAAGGCGGTCAAGGAAGGTCGGCTCCGGCTTGATCAGCAGCTGACCGTATCGCAAAAAGGCTGGAAAACCGAAGGGTCGCGCATGTTCCTCGACCCGAAAAAGCCGGCGCGGGTGGATGAATTGCTGCGCGGCATGATCGTGCAAAGCGGTAACGACGCCTGCGTGACCCTGGCTGAAGCGATTGCCGGTAGCGAAGAGAATTTCGCCGGCATGATGAATCAGCAGGCAGCGGCGCTTGGCATGACCGGCACCCACTTCATGAACTCCACCGGACTGCCCAACCCGCAGCACTACACCACGGCACGCGATCTGTCGGTGCTGGCCATGGCGATCATGCGCGACTATCCGGAATTCTTTGCTATCGCCTCGATGAAGGAATACCGCTACAACAACATCACCCAGCCGAACCGCAATCTGCTGCTGTTCCGCGATCCGGAAGTGGATGGCCTGAAGACCGGCCACACCGACAGCGCCGGCTACTGCCTGATTGCCACCAAACACCACGATGGCCGCCGCGTGCTCAGCGTGGTGCTGGGTACCGCCAGCGAGAATGCCCGCGCCGACGAGAGTGCCAAGCTGCTTGGTTATGGCCTGAATTTCTTCGACACCACCCGTTTGTACGCGGCCAAGCAGGCCGTGGCCCAGACTGTGGTCTATAAGGGCGAGGCGAATCAGGTCGCTGCCGGCTTTGACCGTGACCAATTCATCACGGTGCCCAAGGGTGCGATCCCGCGTATCCAGGCACAGACGATTCTGCAGCCCAAGTTGATCGCCCCGCTGGCGGCCGGCCAGGTGATCGGCTCGGTGAAGTTGACGCTGGATGGCCAGCCGCTTGCTGAACTGCCGCTTAAGACTCTGGCGGCGGTGCCGCAAGCCGGCTTCTTCGGCCGCATGGTGGATAGCGTCAAGCTGTGGTGGAAATAGCGCGGCGGCGGCTGTGTTTGGCCGCACTCGCCCGACACGATAGGAAGCGCCCATGCTCTACCTGAACGGCCAGTTCGTGAACCGTCAAGACGCCACCATCAGCGCGCTGGATCGTGGCGTGCTGTTTGGTGATGGCATCTACGAAGTCATTCCGGTCTACTCGCGCAAGCCGTTCCGGCTTGATGAGCACCTGCATAGACTTGATGCCAGCCTCGCCGCAATCGGCCTGCCGAATCCGCACAGCATCGAGCAATGGGCGGCGCTGGTGCTGGAGACCATCGCCCGGCAAGACTTCGATGATCAGTCGGTGTATCTGCATGTGACGCGCGGTAATGCCGGTGAGCGCGATTTCCCCTTCCCGGCCGATGTAGCCCCCACCGTGATGATCAACTCCAGCCGCTTGGTGACGCCGACGCCGGCGCAAAAGGCGGCCGGGGTGAAGGCGATCAGCCACGGTGACTTCCGCTGGCTGCGTTGCGATATCAAATCCTTGAATCTATTGCCCACCGTATTGCTGCGCGAGGCAGCCAAGCGCGCCGGTTGCGCCGAAGCGGTGATGTTTCGCGATAGCTGGGCGTTCGGGCTGGAGGCGGCCAGTAATGGCGCTGCCCAGTCGGCGCCGCAGCGCTATCTGAGCGAAGGGGCGGCCAGCAATATTTTTGTGGTGAAGGATGGCGTGCTGCTGGCACCGCCCAAGTCGCAGCTGATGCTTCCGGGCATTACCTATGATCTGGTGATCGAAATCGCTGAGGCCAATCAGGTGCCGCTCGAAATTCGCCCGATCAGCGAAGCCGAAGTGCGCAGTGCCGATGAGTTGTGGATGACCAGCAGCACCAAGGAAGTACTGAGCATTGTGATGCTGGATGGCGAGCCGGTAGGCGATGGCAAGGTCGGGCCGATGGCGCAGCAGCTTGATACGCTCTACCAGGCGTTCAAGCAGCAGGTGATGCGTGGCGGCGATTGAAATCGGCACTGCCGCCCCCAGTTTCTAGGCATTGTTGCCATCGGATATCCCTCCATGAGTCATTACCACCTCGCCCAGGTCAATATCGCCAAGGCCCTGGCTCCGCTTGATCAGCCGCTGATGCAGGGCTTTGTCGAGCAGCTCGATCGCGTCAATGCGCTGGCCGATGCGCACCCCGGCTTTGTCTGGCGGCTGCAGACCGAAGACGGCGATGCCACTTCGGTGCAAGCCTTCGACGATCCGCTCTTGCTGGTGAATCTGTCGGTATGGCAAGGCTTCGAGGCGCTCAAGGACTATGTGTACAGCGGTGAGCACCTGCAGATGCTGCGCGGCAAGAAGCAGTGGTTCGAAAAGTCTGCCAAATCGCCATTGGCGCTGTGGTGGGTACCGGCCGGCCATCTGCCCGATGTGCTTGAGGCGCGGCAGAAGATCGAGCAGCTATGGCGCGATGGCCCAAGCGCCGCCGTATTCAGCTTCGCTCAGCCATTCCCAGCGCCCGATGCAGTAGCCGCCAACGCCACCGAATAACGGCCCGACTTGGGCAAAGCAGGAGCACGCGTATGAGCGAGCAAAAAGACAGCATTATTGAATTCCCCACCCGCTTCCCGATCAAGGTGATGGGGCAGCGCCATGATGATTTCTCCCAGACCATTTTCGAGCTGGTGCGCATTCATGCCGCCGATTTGACGGCCGAAGACATCGAGCTACGCGTCAGCTCGGGTGGCAATTACGTATCGCTGACGGTGACGGTGACCGCCATCTCGCAGGAACAGCTCGACGCCATTTACCGTGCGGTGACCGGGCATCCGATGGTGAAGTACGTTCTATAGGGTTGTGAAAGGTGAAGGGTGAAAAGTGAAAGGTGGGTGAGCGTTCCACGTTTCACCGCTGGCGCGTAGCGCCGCATCACATTTCACGTTTCACGCAAAGTACATGAATCTGATCATCAAGCAATTTGGCCTGGTCGACTACGAGCCCACCTGGCGTGCCATGCAGGCTTTCACCGATGCGCGCACAGCCGACACTCCTGACGAGTTGTGGCTCTTGGAGCATCCGCCGGTGTTCACCCAGGGCCAGGCTGGCAAGCCGGAGCATGTGCTGCAGCGCGGTGATATCCCCATTATCAAGATCGATCGCGGCGGGCAGGTGACGTATCACGGCCCGGGCCAGCTGGTCGGCTATCTGATGATTGATCTGAGCCGGCGAAAGCTTGGTGTGCGCGAGTTTGTGCGGCGCATCGAGCAGGCCATTATCGAGCTGCTGGCCGAGTTGAAGGTAGGCGCCTATGGCAAGGTCGATGCGCCCGGCGTCTATCTGCAGCGTGATGGCGTCGAGGCCAAGATCGCCTCGCTGGGCCTGCGCATCCGCAATGGCAAGAGCTACCACGGCCTGGCGCTGAATGTGGCGATGGACCTGGCGCCGTTCAGCCATATCAACCCCTGCGGCTATGCCGGTCTGGCGGTGACCCAGCTGGCCGACTTCGGCATTCGGGAAACGCCGGCCTCGCTTGCGCCGCGTTTGGCCGGTAAAATCAGCGACTTGCTGGCTTTGGATGGTACGGCTTCGGTGGCTGACTATGCATTGAAAGCCCAGTAAGCGATGTATGGCTTTGCCATGTTGGTCGCTTATTTTGGTCTGCCGTATCTGGCGCTCATGGTTCTTTCCGTGGTCTCGCACTACAAGGGCCACCGACTTTCCCGCACGTTTGCGCGCCGTCTTTGCTTCGTCGGATTGATCCTGAGCTTGGCATTGGCAGCGCTTGGCCCAAAGTGCATGTGTCTTTCGGTCGCGTGGTATGAGCGCTTGATCGTAGATGCGGGCCTATCAGCCGTACTATTCGCCCTTCTATTTGCGTGCGTGGCGATGTCGACGCCAGTGTTTCGTGTCACCAAGCGGTGATCAAACAACCCTATTGGGGCCAGTAGAGCCCGAACCGAACAAAGAAAGCCCCCAAGCATGTCCTCGCCCACCATCACCACCCCGCCCGAAAAAGCCGAACAAGGCGTCAAACTGAAGGGCGAGGCCAAGACCGCCCGGATTCCGATCAAGATCGTGCCCTTGGCCGAACCCCTGAAAAAGCCGGACTGGATTCGCGTCAAGGCGCCCAGCGGTGATCGCTTTTACGAGATCAAGAACATCTTGCGCGAGCAGAAATTGCACACGGTGTGCGAAGAGGCCAGCTGCCCGAATATTGGCGAATGCTTTGGCAGCGGTACCGCCACCTTTATGATCATGGGCGATATCTGCACCCGCCGTTGCCCGTTCTGCGATGTCGGCCACGGCCGCCCGAACCCGCTCGATGCCAATGAGCCGCAGCATCTGGCCGAAACCATTGCCGCACTGCGCCTCAAGTATGTGGTGGTGACCTCGGTGGACCGTGATGACCTGCGCGATGGTGGTGCCGGCCATTTCGCCGACTGCATCAGCAAGACCCGCGCATTGTCGCCAGCGACGCAGATCGAAGTGCTGGTGCCGGACTTCCGTGGTCGCCTTGATGTCGCCATCGATATCCTCAGCGCCACCCCGCCTGATGTGATGAACCACAATCTGGAAACGGTGCCGCGCCTCTACAAACAAGCGCGTCCCGGCTCGGATTACCTGCACTCGCTCAAGCTGCTGAAGGACTACAAGGCGCGCAACCCGAATGTGGCGACCAAGAGCGGCATCATGGTCGGCCTCGGTGAAACCGATGAAGAAATCCTGCAAGTGATGCGCGATATGCGCGAGCACGATATCGAAATGATCACCATCGGGCAGTATCTGGCACCGTCCAACTCGCATCTGCCAGTGCTGCGCTATGTCACGCCCGAGCAGTTCAAGGCATTCGAGAAGATTGCCTATGAAATGGGCTTCAAAC
>NZ_JAYRLZ010000133.1:0-11481 GCF_041904975.1 Chitinimonas sp.
CCAAGTCGGCGGCTCGGGAACTCGGCCCTGCGGGCCTCAAACACCCCTCGCCTTCTCCCGACTTGGCCTGCGATGCTCGGCGCCACCGAGGGCAGAGGGGCGCTCCGTGGGAAGCGCAGGAGGTTATCAAGCGCCGTAGGGCGGCCTGTGGCCGCCTCGCTTTTTGTGGGAGCGGCTTCAGCCGCGATGGCGGGCGCAGCCCGCCACAGTCGTCGCATACACACAGCACCAGCTACGGAGAGCCCCATCCCCGTCGGCCTCGCCGAGCACCGCAGCAGCTTGCGGGGCAGTCCGGGACAGCAGGTTTGAGCCTGGATGCAGCCAAGGCGAGTTCTGGCCCGACCGCAGCCGGCTGTAGCTTGGAAACCCTTGCCAGCAGCGGCACTGCGACAATATGTCGCAGGGGCGAAAGCCTGATGACAGCTAAAATGCGCGCCGATTGCCAGGGGTAGTACCGATCCGGTCTCCCCGGCCAAACCTGTCCAGCCATCATCAAGGAAAACCGCATGATCGTCCGTCACACAGCCATCGCTCTCGCCCTGCTCTCTGCCGCTTGCGGCAGTGCCATGGCCCATACCGTGGTGCAGACCCAGGTCACCGAAGGCGCCACCACCTACAACAATCTGGTGATCGGCCACGGCTGCACCCTGGCCGATGGCAGCAAGCAGCCGGTGATTGCGCAAAGCGTGGTGTTCCCGACCATCAAGCCGACCGCCGCCGTCACCGCCGGCGCTTGGGCCGGCCCCGATGATGTGTTCTCCATCACCAGCCTGGCTGGCGTTGGCAAGCTGGTGCAAAGCCGCGATATTTTCGCCAAGCAAAGCAGCAAGCTCGACGCCAAGGGCAATGTGATCGGCTTTACCAGCCTCGATGGCAGCCTCGATACCAGCATGACCGGCCTGGTGCCATTTCGTACCGCCGGCATCAGCTTCAAGCCCAATGCCTGCGCTACCAAGCTGATCGTAAAGCTGGCGGTGGCCGATATCTGCCAGAAAAACGGCGCGCGCAATCTGTGGATTCCGGCCCTGACGCCGAAATTCAACGATCCGAAGGTGGACGGCATTGGCGCGGCACCAAGCCTGATCTTCAATCGCGATCTGGTCAAAAATCCGCTGCCGGCCAGCTGTGGCACCGGCTACGAGCTGACCCTGACCCCGTCGGCCGAGGATATCGATGCCAATCTGCCGATTCCTGGCTATCTCGACTGATCGCTGCTCAGCGCAGCAAGTTGTATAGAATGCCGCCCGATCAGGGGCGGCATTTGCTCATTTTGTCTCGCCCTCGCCCACTGGATGCCCGATGAAAGCCCTGCTCCGCACAACCCTCGCCGCCCTGCTGCTCAGCCCGTTTGCCGCTGCCCATACCTTTACCCTGTCGTTGGGGCCGGCTGCCGGCGCGGTCGATTACTTCGGGGTGATCTGCTCGAACGAATCCGGCGCCGATACCGACCATCTGCAGATGCAGGTGCGCACCGAAACCGTCGGCGGCCCGCTGGTCAGCGTGCAGGTACGCAAGGGCGAGGTGGTGACCAATACCACCGACCCGATCAATGGCGACGCTGAATTCTCTCAGGTCACCAATACCCCGGGCGGCAATGGCCTGTATGGCGTGACCGTTACCAAGACTGGCGCCGGCAGCGTGGTGTTTACCCTGACCGTGCACTGTCTGAACAAGGCCGGCGATATTCATACCGGCACCGATGGCGTGGTTTACCAGTATCAGCCGTGATCAGGCAGCGCCGGGGCGCCCTGGGCGCAGGCTGGGTAATTTGCGAGGACAGGGAAATGCGCAGGCTGGCAATGCGGCAGTTGCTTGAATTGGGTTGCACTGAGAACACCGGGAAAAGCCGTCGGGATTTGGCTGTTCTCCGTGCGCTCTGTGCACTCCCTGTTCTCTGTGTCCACAGGTTTGCCTTCCGGCTCCGGATGCACAGCTGGGCCACAGAGGTATCAGCCACAAAACCCGGTGTATTCACAGCTAACGCCGCGCCTACGAAAATCCGACCTCTGCGGATTGGCGCATTGATGGGCTTGGGCCTGTTGCTCAGCCTGGCCGGCTGCGCCGCACCCGCGCCGTGGCAGCGAGGCGCGCTGGCGAAGCCAGTGATGAACCCGGCCAATACCTTGCACACCGCCATGCGCGAGCACAGCTACCAAAGTCGCGAAGCTGCCTCGGGCAGCATGGGCGCCGGCGCGGCCGGCTGTGGCTGCTACTGATGCACAGCGCCGACGCCCCTGCCAACGCGAATACCGCACGCGCCTCGCTACAGGCGCTGGCGGCGGCCGCCCTGCTGCTGCCCGGCCTGGCGCCGACCGCCGCAAAGGCCGATGAGCCAGCCAGCGAATTGCAGCTAAGCCACTATCGCGAAAGCCGCCGCACGCTGATCGACCTGCCCAATAGCCTGCCGCCGCTCACCGTGGACAGCCTGCGCGGCAGCTGGCAAGCCAAGCCGCTCGATGCCTTGCAGCTGCGCTTTGAATTTGCCCAGGACAGCTGGTCCGGCGCCACTCCGATCACCACCGCACCGCTGGCCGCCCACGGCAACCGGGCTATCCGCACCGGCAGCGCCGGTCAGCTGATTACGGTGGGCGCATCGCCCTATCTGAACGGGCCAGTCACCCTGGATCGCCAGTTCACCCCGATGCAGGCCGATAGCAGCGGCAAACTGGTGGCCGACAAGCGATTGGTCCACACCCTGAGCAGCGCCTCGCCGGAAACCCGCCGCGAAGCGAGCATCAGCGGGGCGCTGAGCGAAGGCGAACGCAGCATCAAGCTGACGCTTGGCGGCTCGGACGAACCCGATTACCAGTCGCGTTACGCCAGCCTTGGCACGAGCTGGGATTTCAACCAAAAGCTCAGCCAGCTAAGCATCGCCCTGCGCTACGGCCAGGGCCGCATCGATGCAACGCTGGACCACGATGCCGCGCCCTATATCACCAAGACCGCGTTCCAAAGCCAGCTGATTCAGGACGGCAGCCAGCAGCGCCTGCACGGCCAACGCAACGATAGTGGTATCGATCTTGGGCTCTCACAGGTAATCGATGCACGCAGCACCATGCAGCTTAATCTGGCCTACAGCCGCAATAGCGGCTATCTGTCCAACCCCTACCGGGCGATGAGCGTGATCTTTGTCGATCCACGCGCCAATCCAGCCAACGCCAGCTTGCTGAGCGGCGATCTGCGAGCGCTGCTGGAGCAACGCCCCGGTCTGCGCCGGCAATGGTCGCTGGCGGCCAACTACCAGCGCTACCTGCCAGCGTGGGATGCCGCCCTGGCGCTGGGCTATCGCTACTTCCACGACGACTGGCAGATACGCGCCCATACCGTCAACGCCGAATGGCGGCAGGCGCTGGGCGAGCGGTGGACGCTGACGCCAAGCCTGCGCTATTACCGCCAGAGCGCCGCCAGCTTTTACCAGCCGTACTTGCTGTCGCAGCAGGCCTACCGACAGGTGACCATTGGCCCGGATGAGCAGGTGAGCATTCGTGAATTCAATCCGCGCCTGCTACCCGGCCAGTTCAGCAGCGACCCACGGCTGGCCGCGTTCGGCGCCATCAGCGCCGGCCTCACGCTAAGCCGTCAACTCGGCCGTGGCGCCAGCCTGCAACTGGGCGGCGAATACTACCGCCATGCCGGTGCACTGACATCGGGCGGCGAAGCCAGCTATGCCGATTACCACGCACTGAACATTCACGCCGCCCTGCAGATCGCCCTGGACGAGGCCGCGCCGGGCGAAGCGCCGCTGCCGCACCATGCGCATCAGCACACTGCCCTGCCGGCGGGGCTGCTGCCCGGCCACCTGCTGGCCCATGGCGGCGACTGGATGCTTGGCTATCGCTATAGCGACAGCTACTACCGCGGCCTGCAGCAAGCTGGCAGCAGCACCAGCGAGGCGGCCTGCGGCAACTTGCCATGCAGCAGCATGCCCAGCGCCATGACCATGCGCATGTATATGCCGCACCTGATGTGGGCAGCGAGCGATAGCCTGACCCTGATGCTGATGCCGCAGTTTGTCGATATGCGCATGGATATGCGCCGGCTAGCCGGCGCCAGCAGCGCCGACAGCCATGCCCACCGCCATGCCAGCAGCGGCGTGGGGGATACCGAGCTACATGCCTTGTTCAAACTCGGCGAGCACGACCATGCGCCCATCGTCGATCTCGGCATCAGCCTGCCCACTGGCGCTACCGATCTGCGCCAGCGGCGCAGCCATCAGCGCGATGGCGAATTGCTCGATTACGCCATGCAGCCGGGCAGCGGTACCGTCGATGTCAAACCGGCGCTGAGCTGGCAAGGCGGCGCCGGCGCCTGGTCCTGGGGCAGCCAGCTCGGCGCCACCGTGCGCCTGCAAAGCCACAACCGGCAAGGCTATGCGCTGGGCAACACGCTGGAAGCGAACCTGTGGCAGGGCGTGGCGCTGAGCGAGCGTCTGAGCCTGCAGGCGCGCGCCAGCTACCAGCAGCAAGGTGCACTGCGCGGCAGCTTCCGCGAAGCCGGCCCCATCAGCAGCAGCGCGGAAAACCCCGCCAACTACGGCGGCCGCAGCGCCGCACTGGCGCTGGGCTTCAGTGTCAATCTGCCCAACCACCAACAACTGGCCGTCGCTTGGCAGCAGCCAGTGTGGCAACGGCTCAATGGCACGCAGCTGAGCGCCGGCGGCAGTTTGCTGGCGGAGTGGCGAATGGGCCTGTAATGCAGCGCCAGCAAGGCATTCACGCCAATGCCGCTGCGCCAACTCGGGATTTTTCACACCAAGTGCATGGTGAATACCTTCGCAGCAATGTTTTGCCTACACTCACGCCCTTTCGTGTATCTAGAAGGACAACTCGGTGCTATCGAGCCGCTTGCAAAAAATCGTCCTCGGTCTTGCTTTGATCGGTTTGGCCGCAGGCCTGCCGGCCGCTGCTGGCAGTACCTGGGTGCAGACTCCCGGCATCACTCAGCCTACCGGCACCATCATCACCGATATCAATGGCAACATCTTTGCCGGAACCACCGCCGGATTGCTCAAAAGCAGCGATGGCGGCGCGTCGTGGACGACATTGAAGACCGACCTGCTGCCCAACGTGGGTGAACTTCACATCGATCGCAAAGGAAACATTTATATCGGATCCGGATCGCGCCTCTACAAAAGCAGCGATGGCGGGTCGACCTTTAGCGTGGTGTATTCCTTGCGAGATGCAAGCAGCCAGATTGCCGGCCTCACCATCGATGGCAACGATAATGTCTATGTTGGCGCTCCGAGCCTCTTCCAGAGCGAAGTGGCGAAAAGCAGCGATGGCGGCGCATCCTGGACCGGCGTCGCGATTGCGAAAGTTGATAATGGGCTAACAGTGGAAGATGCACCGATAAAAGCCCTGGCGGTCGATGCAAATGGCAAATTGATTGCCGCAACGCTACGCGGCTTATTTGTGGAAAAGGAAGGGGCACTCCTTAGCCGAGTACTGCTGACTGACCAAGGCAGCAACCTTTTCATGACATCCCTGGGTTTCGATCAGCAAGGCGCCATTTACGCGGCAGGCACATCCAGCAGCTTGTCCGGCAATCCTGCCGCCCAGAACACATCGACCCGCATCTTCAAACGAAGCAAGGATGGGCAGACCTGGTCGGACGTAGCAGGCGGACTGCCAGTGAGCAGCATTCTTGCCCTGACCATAGGCGCAGATGGCACGATCTACATCGGCACTACCGAAGGTGTTTACAGTAGCAGCAACAATGGCTCGTCCTGGGTGCTATTGAACGACGGCTTGAAGCAGGATGGGCGGATTGTCTGGGCAATGACAACTGATGCCAAGGGCACGGTCTTCGCAGCAACGCAAAAGGGCATTTTCCGGCTTGTCGCCGGCGCTAACACCTGGACCGCCACCCTGGCATTTTCAGGCGCCAGTCCCAGCCCAACCCTGACCGCAAGCCTGGCGCCAAATGCCAGCGACAGCGGTCAGAATGGCTGCAGCTTCTTCGCGGCCATGCGCAGCGACTCCAGCTGGCTGCTATATGGCGCCCAGGGCTGGACCCCGTTCAACCCAGCCAAGCCAGAGGCCTTTACCGTGGCACCACTGGCCAGCACCCAAGCGACACTGCTCTCCAATACCGCCCTGGCCGGCCTCTCCGGCACGCAGGTGTATGCCGGCTATGGCCGTGGTAACACTGCCCAGGCCTGTCTCGCAGATATGGTGCAGAACCAAATGTTTAAGCAGATGTATGTAATTCAGTAGTCGGCCCCAAAGGCAAGCCTTGCCGCAGTGCACCCACCGACGCGCTGCGGCATGTTGCCCGCGCTCGATGTCGCGCAGGGCAGATGGTGCGAACGGCTGTTATCGTGATAAGTCTTCCCCCGCCACGAGGGTGCATCATGATCGCGCGACTTGTCCTGTTCGGCCTGTTGGCCATGTGCTCACTGTTCGGCCAGGCGGCCGACAGTGCGCTGACCTTCACCACGCTGGCCGGCTCCACCGAGCCGCTTGTCAAAGGGAAAGACGGCAGCGGCAGCACTGCCGAGTTCTATTCGCCACGCGGCATTGCCATCGATAGCAGCGGCACGATGTATGTGGCCGATAGCTCCAACCATACCATCCGTCGACTCAGCGCCGACGGCACCGTGACCACCATCGCCGGCAGTGCCGGCGTAGCCAGCCGCACTGATGGCGCAGCCAGCGCCGCCCGATTCAACGAGCACTGTATATCTCCGACACCGCCAACAGCGCCATCCTCAAGATCGCATCCGGCGTGGTAGGCAATCACAGCCAATCGACACTTCTACGCCAAGAACACCCTATTCACGCAAGGCAGAAGTAAAAAATACCGATGATTCAGTCTATAGATCAATGCTAGGGACGAATACGATTCTGCGCTTAGCGTTTAACTTTGGGAGGGATATACACATATTGCTCGCCCTTTTCACGCTTACGATTGCGGCTCGACCAATCACAGCCTCCGCAGTCGCAACAACTCAGCAAATCGCCAAGCGAGTATAATTGACATGCGTCGAAACTTGGGGCGTCACAAGGCAAATCACAGCTCAAATCGCAGAATCCTTGCTGCGCATGAAGGAAGCGATCACTCGGCCTAGCACAACGCCGGTAAGCAAGGCCACACAAATAGGTACGGCGCCTAAGAATCATAAGACCCGCAATAACGCCATATCTACGCACAGCCCTAAAACCCAAAGCCGAGCAACTGCCTCGCCCGGTGTGGATCCGGTAGGCGCAGGAAAAACCCTTGTGTGGCGACAGGTAGCGTTGGTATGCAACTATCGCAGCAAGTATAAGTCTTCGCATATCCCCCCAAGGGCTATAGGTCTATTAAGTGGGCTACTAATCCAGATACGAATAATGCGCGCCCACCACAGTCTTATTCCTTGCCTCGATATTGCACATATGCCTGGAAAGCGGCGTAGCCCCAGTAAATACGACAGGTAATAGCTTATGTTCGTACTCATTCCGCCCCAAACGCCACTTTAAATATCGTTGTACTGCGCCTGCGGCGACGGCCCGTGCGATCACCTGTTCGGCTGAGCTATTGATATGAACACTCGCACAAAAATCGTTCGCTCTCTTATGGGCATACTGCTCGGCAAAGTAGCAATAAACCATGATGACCATGCCAAGCGCGCTCACCGTTATGCCAAGCTGAATGACAGCAGTAATCAGATAACGAAAATTCATTGAAATATCAGCACCGTGGCGGATACTTTGCCAGCTTCCGCTGCAAAGTCCGCCTATGCATATTCAGCTGGCGGGCGGTTTCCGAGATATTGCCGGCGTTTTCCAGCAGCACTCGCTGGATATGCTCCCACTCCAGCCTGTCGACACTTTGCGGCTGGCTGGCGACCGGGAGCGCCGGGTTGCCTTCGCGCTGGGCGAAGGCCTTGACGATGCTGTCGGCATCGGCCGGCTTGGCCAGATAGTGAATGGCGCCAAGCTTGATCGCCTCGACTGCGGTGGCCACGCTGGCGTAGCCGGTCAGCACCACGATGCGGGTCTGGGCGTCGAGCGCCAGCAAGCGCGGGATCAGGGTCAGGCCGGAATCGCCGGGCATGTTCAAATCGATCAAGGCATATTCGGGCGGCTCGGCCTCGGCCAGTAGCAGCGCCTCAGCGGCGCTATGCGCCAAGCGCACCGCAAACTGGCGGCGCGCCAGGGCCCGCGCCAGTACCCGGCAGTGATCCTGGTCATCGTCCACCAGCAACAGGCTGGCCAATTCCTCACTCATTGCTTACTCCTCGCCGGCAAACGCGGCAGGCTGATGCGGGTCTGCAAACCGCCTTGCGGTCTGGCAAAAAACTGCAAGCTGCCGCCCAGCCGCTCGATGGCTGCCTTGGCCAGAAACAGTCCAAGGCCGCGCCCATCGCCTGCCTTGGTACTGAAAAACGCCGCGCTGATCTGGCTGGCCGCCAGCCCTTGCAGGCCGCTGCCGGCATCGAGCACATCGATATGCACCTGCTGCTCATCCCAGTCCAGCTGCAGCGCCACCGCCTCGGGCGAAGCGTCGGCGGCGTTGTTCAAAATGCTGATCAGCGCCTGGCTCAGGCTATGGTCTACCGCCACCTCGGGCGCCGGCCCGGCTGGCGCGGCGGCACGGCTAAAGCCTGCAAGGGGTCGCATCAGCTGCCAGTGCTGCACCACCTCATCGACCAGCGCCAGTAGCGACTGTGGCCGGCAGCCGTCGATACGGCCCTGCCCCGCCTCATCCAGCAGCTTGCTGATAATGCGCTTGCAGCTCTCCACCTGGGCGCGCAGCAGCTGCAAATCGTCGCGCAATGCTGCATCAGCGGCGTATTGCTCGGCCATTTCGCTGGTAAGGATGGCCATGGTACCGAGCGGCGTGCCCAGCTCATGGGCGGCGCCCGCCGCCATGGTGCCCAAGGCCAGAATGCGCTCGTCCTGCAACAGGGTTTCGCGGGCGTGGGCCAGAAAGCGGTCGCGCTCGCGGATGCGCACCACAAACAAGGCGACGATCAGGGCGCTGAGCAAAAAGGTCAGCCACATGCCGACGATATGCAGCCGCATCATGGTGCCGTGGTTTTCGCTCAGGCTAGGCAGCGGCACATAGTAGGCCAGCTGCAGGCTGTAGCCGGCAATGCACACGGCGGTAATCGCCCAGCTGAAGCGGCGCGGCAGCAGTACGGCCGCCATGGTGATCGGCACCAGGTAGAAGGCGGCAAACGGATTGGTGGGGCCGCCGCTGAAATACATCAGGCCGGTAAAGGCCAGCGCATCGAGCAGGATCTGGCCGAACACCTCCCGGTCACCGAGCTGGCCGAAGCGGCGCAGCCTTAGCCAGGTTATGCCATTGGCCAGCGCCATCAGGGCGATGATCGCCAACAAGGGCAACAGCGGTAGCGCCAGCTCCAGATAGCGGTAAGCCACCAGCACCGCCAGCAGCTGGCCGGTGATGGCGATATTGCGCAGCCAGAACAGGCGGTGCAGATTGACAGTGGGTGCGCTGATGGAAATAGGATGCGGGATCATGCAGATGTTTCAATAGCTTCAGGCTGCGCAATCAGCGCCAGCTTGGCCTCGCGCGGCAGTTGTTTGATTTGCCATTCGCGGCGCGAGGCGCTGGCGCGGTCGCTGTAAGGCTCAAACCAGGCCAGGCTGACCGGCAGGCGTGCGCGGGTATAGCGGCCACCGCGCCCGGCATTATGCGTGACAATGCGCGCCGCCAGATCATTGCTGATACCGCAATACAGGCTGCCATCGCCGCAGTGCAGCAGATACACACACCAGGCCTTGGGCACTTGTTCAGAAGATGCCACACGCCACCCCGCTGGCCAGCGCCAATCCCAGTTGGCGGGCGGTATCCAGCTCCGCGTCGCCCGACTCCCCCTGCAATAGCCAAGGCTTGGCCACCGGCTTGAACGGATAGCCACGCACAATGCGCTCCACCGAGCTGATCGCCCCGCGGCCGTCATTGCCGGCCACTACCATCAGGGCATAGGGCAACCCTTCCACCTTGCCCTGCGCCGGGTAGAAGGTGCGATCGAAAAAGTCTTTCAGCGCACCGGCCATATAGCCGAATTTCTCCGGGGTGATCAGCAAGAGCGCATCGGCCGCCAGCAAGTCATCGATGCCGGCTTGCAGCGCGTGCAACAGAACGCTGCGCACCGCCGCCTCAGCCTGCGCACCCGCGAGAGCCGCCTGCGCCAGTCGCGCACTGCGGCCAGAGGCGGTTTCGCCTGCCTGCACGATCAGCAATTGTTTGAGTGATTCCGCCACGGCATACCAGTGCGCCATCAAGAATGCGCATGCTATCCGCTGTCGCCGGCCGGCTGCCACTACAATCTGGGCACGCCTTCACCGCCTGCCAGCCATGTTCCATACCGTTGCCCAGCTACGCCAGATCGAACAGCTCGCCCTCGCCCGCCAGCTTCCCTTGATGCAGCGCGCCGGCGCGGCCGCTGCCGACTGTATCGCCGCACAGGGCGCCGGGCCGGTTCTGCTGCTGGTCGGGCCGGGCAATAACGGCGGCGACGCCTTGGTGGCGGCGCGGCTATTGCAATCGCGTGGCATTGCCGTGGCGGTGCTGATGCCGGGCGACACAGACCAGCTGCCAGCCGATGCGGCTGCCGCCTATCGCGACTGGTTGGCGGTCGGCGGCACCATCCACAAGGTTTGGCCAGCCGGACCATGGACCATGCTGGTCGATGGCTTGTTCGGCATCGGACTCAACCGACCGCTGCAACCTTACTGGCAAGCCATTATCGACCAGGCCAATGCGCAGGCCTTGCCCACCCTGGCGCTGGACGTGCCAAGCGGCATCCACGCCGATACCGGCGCTGCGCTGGGCCGGCCGATCCGTGCCGACTGGACGCTGAGCTTTATCGGCACCGCGCGCGGCTTGCTCACCGGGGCGGCGTGCAATGTGGTCGGCCAGCGCCTGCTGGCAAGGCTCGACGTACCGGAGGAACTGCTCGCCAACGGGGAGCTAGCCAGCTGCGCCACCATCTCGGCGGAGATGCAGCTCGATCGACCCAGCGACTCCCACAAGGGCCGCTTCGGCACGCTGGCCATCATCGGCGGCGCCGCTGGCATGGTCGGCGCGGCGCTGCTGGCCGGTCGCGCTGCCTTGCATGCCGGCGCCGGCAAGGTATACGCCGGCCTGCTGGACCCGCAGGGCCCCAGTGTCGACTTTGCCCGGCCGGAACTGATGTTGCGGCCAGCCACGGCCGAGCTGATGGATCAGGCCAGCACCATTGCTATCGGACCGGGACTGGGCGTTTCGGCCGAGGCCCGCCGCCTGCTGCGCCATGCGCTTGCCAGCTCCCAGCCACTGCTGCTTGATGCAGATGCACTGAACCTGATTGCCGAGGACGCGGCCTTGCGGCAGACGCTTGCGATCCGCCCTGCGGTGACGATTCTGACCCCGCACCCGAGCGAGGCCGCCCGCTTGCTGGCCTGCAGTACCGCCGCCATCCAGGCCGATCGCTATGGCGCCGCCCGCCAACTGGCCAGCCTGTTTGCCGCCACCATTGTGCTCAAG
>NZ_JAYRLZ010000134.1:0-11370 GCF_041904975.1 Chitinimonas sp.
ATGTATTCGAATCAAGCGATGGCAGCCTGTGGATCAGCACCCTGGGCGGCCTGTATCAGCTCGACACCGACGGCACCGTGCTGAACAGCTATCGGCACGATGCCGCGCGCGCCGATAGCCTGGTCTCCAATCTGGTCAATGTCGTCGCCGAAGATCGCGATGGCCGGCTATGGCTGGCCACCTGGGGCGGGCTGGATCTGCTCGATCGCAACAGCGGCCGCATCAGCCATTTTCACGGTGAGCCCAATCGCACCGACAGGCTGCCAAGCGATCAGATATCCAGCGTGTTCGTTGATCGCAAGGGCCGCATCTGGGTCGGCGCCCGAGGCGGGCTGAGCCGGGTGGAAGCTGGAAATGATGGCCAGGTGCGCTTCACTACCTATCGCAATCCGGCTGGTGTGCTGGAAAACAATGTCGAATACATCATTGACGACGAAGACGGCTTCCTGTGGCTGGCCTGCACCCGCGGCATCGCCCGTTTCGACCCAGAGACCGGACAGTTCCGCCAGTTCGGCAGCGCGGACGGCCTGTTTGATGGCAGCTATTCCGGCCTGCCCTATCAAAGCCGCGATGGTTCGCTGTATTTCGGCAATCCCAGCGGCATGATCGCCTTTCACCCGCGCCAGCTGCGCAGCAACCCGCATGCACCACAAGTCGCCATCACCGATTTCCAGTTATTCAACCATTCTGTCACTGAAACGGAAGTAGCCAGGCGCATCGGACTCAGCGCCCGCATCGAGCACAGCGATGCCCTGACCCTGTCTTACCGCGACTCTGTGTTCAGCATCGAGTTTTCCGCTCTGCATTTCGCCGACCCGAAGCAAAACCGCTATGCCTACCGGCTGGAAGGCTTCGATACCGACTGGGTCTATACCGACGCGAAACGCCGCTTCGTCACCTACACCAATCTTGGCCCCGGGCATTATGTATTCCGGGTCAAGGCCGCCAATAAGGATGGGGTGTGGAACGAGACCAGCCGCAGCCTTGCCATCACCATCACTCCGCCGTTCTGGGCCACCTGGTGGTTCCGCTCCCTGTTTGCTCTATGCAGCATGCTGCTGCTCGCCGGCGCCTATCGGCTGCGCGTGCGCAGCCTGACCCGGCATAACGCCATGCTGGAGCAAAGCGTTGCCGAGCGGACCGCTGAATTGCGCCATGCCATGCAGGAGCAGGAAGCAATTCTCGACAATGCCCTGACCGGCATCGCATTCTTGAAGGACGGCCGCATTGCCCGCTGCAATAGCAGTTTCGAGGCAGTGTTCGGCTATCAGAGTGGCGAAATGATCGGCCTGCCCGCCACCGCGCTGTTTGCTGAGGAGGCGGCTTACTCGCCGGACGATGGCAAGATCGAAACCAAGCGGCCGCTGAACAGCTTTGCCGATGTCAATTACCGGCGCAAGGATGGGGAGATCATCTGGTGCCTGTCCAATAGCAAGCTGCTCGACCCGGCCAATCCGGCCGAGGGCACGGTGTGGGTGGTACAGGATGTCACCGCACGCCGCGAAGCCGAGCTGGCCCTGGTTGCCGCCAAGGAAAAGGCCGAAGTTGCCACCCAGGCGAAATCGTATTTCCTCGCCAATATGAGCCATGAAATCCGCACGCCGATGAATGCGGTGATCGGTCTGGCGCATCTGGCCCTGCAAACCAAGCTCAGCCCCAAACAGCGCGACTATATCGGCAAGATCCATAGTGCCGGGCAGTCCTTGCTGCGATTGATCAATGACATTCTCGATTTCTCCAAGATCGAAGCGGGCAAGCTCGATATCGAAGTGGTGTCGTTTGCGCTAAACGATGTGCTGGTGAATGTCGGCACCGTCACCAGCCAGAAAGCGTCCGACAAATCGATCGAATATCTGTTCATGGTGGCGCCTGATGTGCCGCGGCAACTACGCGGCGATCCGCATCGCCTTGGCCAGATCCTGGTGAATCTGGTCAACAATGCCATCAAGTTCACCGATAGCGGTGGCGAAATCTCGGTGGATATCCAGGTGCTGGAAAGCGGCGGCAATACCGTATTGCTGGGCTTTACCGTCAGCGATAGCGGCATCGGCATGAGCGAGGCGGAGCAAGCCAGGCTGTTCCAGCCCTTTACCCAGGCCGATGGTTCGACCAGCCGCAAATACGGCGGCACCGGCCTTGGCCTGTCGATCTGTCACCGGCTGGTGGAATTGATGGGTGGCTCCATCCATGTGAGCAGCCGGCCCGGTGCCGGGTCGCAATTTCATTTCGATATCCGTTTCGAACTGGCGGCCTCCACACCGCCGGTACCGTTGCCGAGCGGCCTGCGCAATGCACGGGTGCTGGTGGTCGATGACAGCGCTGCTGCGCGGGCGGTACTGGCGGAGAACCTGTCGGAATTCGGCATGCAGGTCGATACCGCCAATTGCGGCCCGACCGCGCTGCAAGCCATTACCCAGGCTGATGCCAGCGCTCCGTACCAGATCGTGTTTACCGACTGGCAGATGCCCGAGCTCGATGGCATGGCCTTGATCCGCGCCATCAAAACCGGCGAGCACCTGGTCGCGCCGCCGAAGATGGTCCTGGTCACCGCCTTCGGGCATGACGATGTGCAGCGCCAGGCCGAGACCATCGGTGCAGATGGCCTGCTGTTCAAACCGATCAGTCCGTCGGTCTTGCAAGACACCCTTGCCGAGGTATTTTCCAGCATGAGCGCCAATCCCGCGACCACGGCCATGGAGCCGATCGGCCATTATCCGGGCGTGCGCCTGCTCGTGGCCGAAGACAATGCGATCAACCAGCAGATCGTGGTCGAATTGCTGGAAATGGCCGGCATTGCGGTTGATATCGCCGAGAACGGCAAGCAGGCGGTCGATCTGGCACGCCGTGCCGAGCCGGGGCGCTACGCCATGATCTTCATGGACCTGCAGATGCCGGTGATGGACGGCCACCAGGCTACCGAGATCCTGCGAGCACTATCGGACTATGACAAGGTGCCCATTGTGGCGCTGACCGCCCATGCCATCAGCGATGTGCGTACCCGCTGCCTCGAACAGGGCATGCAGGACTTCCTGACCAAGCCCATCCATCCGGACCAGCTCTTCCGCCTGCTGGCGCGCTGGCTGGCCAAAGCAGAGCCGGCCACCAGCGAGGCGGCGGCAGCACCGGCACAACAGCCGGTCGAAGTCGATCTGAGCCAGTTCACCCAGTTCGATGTAGCGCAGGGCCTGCACTATATGGGCGGCAAGCGCTCGCTGTATCTGCGCCTGCTGGAGCGCTTCCGTAGTGCCGAAGCGGGCGTGGTCGAGCGCATGCGTGCCATGGTGGCTGCCAAGGAGTTGGTCGAAGCAGAACGTGCCGCCCACACCCTGAAAGGACTCGCTGGCAGCATGGGCGCTACCCGGGTACAGGCAGCCGCGGCAACGCTGGAAGCCGCACTCGCCCAGGGCGACACGGCGCACATCGCCGAACAGCTGGCAGCGCTGGACCACGTGCTGGCACCGTTGCTGGCCGAGCTTGATGCCGGGCTGCCGGCGCGATAGCAGGAGTCAAGTCATGCAGAAGTACGGTTTTCGCATCCGCACCAAGAGCGGCGCGCTGGTCGACAATCTGGTGATACAGGCGGTAGACCTCGCTCACGCCGAGCAGAAGCTGCGCCAGATGTATCACCAGGCCAGCATCGTCGAGGCCAAATTCCTCGACGAGCAAGCCGGCCGCGAAGGCACTGACCTGGAAGGCGCCATTTCGCTGATAGTCGGCCAACGCGACTGAGGCAGGGCACCTTGGCAAGGGAGGCGGCAAGCCGACGGCTGATCAGACCGGAGCCGTAAAATCGCGCGCGACTGCCTGAAAGGCGTTGATCAGCGCCGCATCGAAGCGGCTTTCCAGCCCGCCATTCACTTCGAATACGGTGCG
Organism: Chitinimonas sp.; assembly: GCF_041904975.1. Classification (NCBI taxonomy): domain Bacteria; kingdom Pseudomonadati; phylum Pseudomonadota; class Betaproteobacteria; order Neisseriales; family Chitinibacteraceae; genus Chitinimonas; species Chitinimonas sp. Next base: position 3,874 of record NZ_JAYRLZ010000134.1, read on the forward strand.
CAGCACCGCACGCCGATAGTCCTCGCCATGCAGGCCGGCCACCTTGCCGTGCAGCAGGTCGGCACAGGCAATCATCAAAGCCCCTTGGTGCAGGGGAGCCGCATAGTCAGGCGCGGAAAAGCCGCCCTGGCTTACCCATAGATGGTGCTGTCCGATGATTTGCGCTGCCTCCTGGCAACCGGGCGCAATGGCAAGCAGCCACTGTGCCGCCGTTTCCGGGTGGGCAGCATAGGCGGGCCAATTGACGGACTTGGCGGTCGGGGTCTTGCGAAACAGGGCATCGGGCAGGGCAAGCATGCCTACGTCGTGCCACAGCACAGCGATGGTCAGGATATCGGGGTCGCTCGGTCGCAAGTAGTGCTGGTTGAGCGCCAGAACCAGGCGCCGCTGCAAGGCAGCACGCTCGCGCCAGCCGGCAACCCGCTGCGCCAGCGCCCCGGCAAGCTGCTCGCCCAAAGCGATGGCGCGCGCGATCTGCTCGGCATCGGGCCGCGACGCCGGCACCTCGCCCGGCTCTGCCAGCCACTCGCCATGAGCAGTCATCAGGATATGCCGCGCCAGTTGATCGGCCTGTGCCTGATCTCCCGCCTGCGCCAGCTGCTCGATCAGGCGGCACAGGCCCTCGCGCGGGGTACGATCAAAGGCACCGGTGCGCGCCAGCACATTCATCATCGCCTGTACCTGATCCATGCTTTGCAGCAAGGCTTCCGCCACCAGGGCCGAGCACAGGAAGCGCCGCTCGCGCAGGCTTTGCAGCACGCTCTCCAGCCGATGCACGAATTCGGCAATCGGCTGGGCCCGGCAATAACCGAAATCGCCCTTGACGGTATGAACGCGGCGAAACGCGCTGGCCAGCAATTCACTGGACTGCGGCTGGCTGACCAGCTGATGCAATTCGCGCTCAAGGAGCGGCAGATGCTCGCCGACCTCGGTCATGACATCGTTCAATAGCGAGAAGTCGACGTCCGCAGCGCTCATATCGATCCAGTGGCGCTTGCCGGGCCAGCAGCTCCGCAAGCGCGCGATTCAGGCAGTGTTGATTGGGTCGCGTGGCAAAGGCACGCCTTGCAAGCCAGGCGGCGCCACGTCGGCGCTAGACAGTACCAGCTCCCGCCACCTTGCGCACCAGCTGTGCCACCAGGGCGGATGCCTCGCTGAACTGATCGGACTGCGCCGCAGCAGGCAGAAAGTCGGCCGCGCTCAGCTCATCGTACAACGCCTGGTAGTCCTGTGCGCCACGGCTACCCGGCGCATGCTCGAATATATCTTTTTCGGCAAACGGACTTTCGGCCACCGCCACATTCTCGGCGATGCGCGTCTCGCACAACTCGGCACCGAAATGATCGCGCAGGGAGCGATCAATATCCCAGGACATGCGCCGCCGGCTATCAAACCGGGTCAAAACATAGCGCCGCACGATACGCTGCTTGAGCACCGGCGCCAGGGCATTGAGGGTACGTTCCACCTGCAAGGCCCCTTTTACCGCCAGATAGTCGGCCGAAACCGGCACCAGTACCCGGTCGGCCGCAAAAATCGCCGACAGTGACAACACCCCCAGCATCGGTGAGCAGTCGATAAGCACCGGGCGCTGGCTGGCCAACTGCTCGCGCTGCAGACCGAGCTTGAGACGGGCCAGCACATTGGGCCCCTTGCCGAACTGGGTGTCGACCTTGGCGAGATCAAGGTGGGCAGCAATGGTGTCCCAGCGCCGCAAACCGCTATAGATCAGCTGTGACAAGGGTCGATGATCGCGGTAAAAGCCGTAGATGCTGCCAGCCGAATCGTGGGGCTGCACGCCAGACAGTGCGGAAAGATGCCCTTGCGGATCGAGATCGATCACCAGGGGCCGCGCCAGCTTCATCGCCAGCGCCGCAGCGATATTCAACGCCGTAGTGGTCTTGCCCACTCCGCCCTTCTGATTGAACACGGCAATGGTCTGCATGGTGTCGCGGCCTGAGCTGGATGTCTGTATCGAGTACTAGCCGCAAACCGGCGCCGAAACAAGAAAACACGCGCCAAATCATTGAATTTGCCGGATTATCGATGCAGCTGCTGCTCCGGCAGGCAAGTCGCATCCTGACCTGGCCGTGCGCAGAACACTGCGCCGAACCTGCTTGTGCAAATAATTTTCAAGTTAGCGAACTTGCTGCCGATGAGCTTGCTTACCCCTCTCAGCGCGCCGGCCATCATGACACCCACTTCGCTCAGCTTTCTCCAGCAGCTCGGTCAGTCCGCCACCCGTGGCAGCACCAGCGGCTCGGCCAGCCAGCAACTGCAGCATATCCAGAAGCATGTCATCTCCCAGCCGGACCGGCGCTTTTCGACCGATCCGGACCAGCCGGAACAACCGGTCAGCATTTCCGCCCAAGCCAAGGCCTTGCAGCAAAGCGAGCAAGGCAAGGATCAAGACACAGTCGGTGCCGCCGGCTTTGGCTTGGCGCAGCAGTTGTTAAGCTCCTTCACCGGCAAGGCGCTATCGCTGCTCGGCATTGTCGGCAAGGCCGATGCCGACAAGGTACAGATCAGCTTCGATCGGCTGTCGTATGAGGCGAGCAGTGCGGAATCGGCATCATTCAGTAGCGCCAGAAGCAAGGGACGCGATGGCAGCGAGCAGCTGCAAACTTCAGCCTCGCTGCGCAGTGAGCAGCGTCTGGGCGTGGCCGGCCACGGTACGATCACCACGGCTGACGGACGTAAATTCGAATTTGATGCGCAATTGCAAATCGACAGCTCGGTTGAGCTGGACCAAGCAAGCAGCCAATCCGGCAAGCCCGTGCAGCTCGATTTCGCCGGGACGGCCGGGCAATTGCTTGATCATATCGAACCTCCGTCCGGGCAAAGCAGCCCACTGGCCTTGGTGCGCCATGCGCGCGGCGACCAGCCGGCCGGCGTGGTTCCTGGCGGCCTGAAGCTGGCGCTGAAGGATGGACAGGGACAGGCGCTTGGTCAGATCGACTGGAGCAAGCTGTTCTCGCGCCTGCAAGCCTTTGTCGACCAGCTCGACCCGAGCGCCCAGGGCGCCGCCGGGGGCGTGAATGGCAATGGCAAGCAGCCGGCAAGCGTTTGAAGCCTGGGCAGCCTCGCTCACCTGGGGCTATGACAGCGACGGCTATCCACTGGGGCTGAATACCGATACCCAGGAAGCCCGCGCACAGCGTCTGGCCTATGACTGGCGCCAGCACAGCAAGCGCGAATGTGGCGATGACTACTGGTCGGACGACACGCATCTCGCCTGGTTAGCCTGGCAAGCCGCCGTGGCCTGGCTTGCGCCGGGCGAAACTGCCAGCGCAAGCGACTGAGCAAGCTGCGCAGGCATGCTGTGGCAGCATCGTGCGCACGCCATCAGCAAATTCAGCCGGTATAGCGCAGCAAGCCGAGATTGTCCGGCAGCGCCCAGCGGGTGCGGCCTGCTTCAGGCAGGGGCAGCAGATTGCCGGTCTGGATCAGCTGTTCGAATAATGACCATTGCAGTGGCTGGCGCGCACCGTTGGCCTGCTCGATCCAGGCCATATCACAGTCATTTGCGGAGTAGAGCCGACTGCCTTGACTGAGGGCATCCAGCACGACGCTGGTTTCGGCCGGGGTGTAATAGTACGTTGTCATTGGGACAATCGTACAATTGACCGCTTATATATTCAAGTCAGGCAAACGCAGCAGCTCAGCCCCAGCGGCGACAGGCCGGCCGATTGCGCGGTATGCTCACGCCCTTCTTACCGGGAGCACGCCATGCAAAAGCGCTATCGATTCAAATCTGCTGACCTTCAACCGCTGGTGCAAGGCAAGGGCCTGTGCGTGGCCACCGATCTGATCACGGTGGAAGGCCAGTCGGTCGGCTATATGTGCCGCGACGAGCCGGAAGACGATGACGACAGCGGCTGGCGCTTTTTTGCCGGCAGCGAGGACGACCGCTATATCGACAACCCCAAGCACTTTTCGGTGCTCGACCTCAACTACCTGGCCAACTGCGATGAAACCATCATTGCCCTGCTCGATTCGCCAGTTGGCGCCGCCTTCGACAAGGGCGACGACGGGGTGTTTTACGATGTCAGCGAATAACGACGTCGCTTGAATGCCGGGGCCATGGCCCCATCTTGCATCGGGTATTCACCCTGTTTTTGCGAGCGCATTCATGTTTCCCGATTTTGTCAGTGCCGTTCAAGCCGGTGTCCAGTTTGCCCCGGGCATTGTTGCCCAGCATCAGGAAGGCTGGTGTCTGTATAACCCGACCGGCACGCTTGCCGACGATGCACCACCACATATCCTGCTGACCGAAAACGGCATGCTGGTTCCGCTGAACCAGGGCGGCGCACAGGTGCTGTGCACCTATGCGATCACCGCGGGCCACGCCTGATCAGCGCGCCTTGACATAGCGCCCCGGCGCATCCTCGATTGCCGGCAGGCGCCCGGCGCCGGGCTGGCGCGCGGCCACCGGCTTGCCGTGAAAGGGCGTCAGCCATTGCGCCCAATCCAGCCACCACGAGCCCTCATGCGCTTCGCTGCCTGCCAGCCACTGCTCAGCCGTATCCGGCAAGGCAGCATGGCTGGCATAGCCGTATTTGTGCGCCGCCGGCGGATTGACGATGCCGGCAATATGGCCGGAACCACCGAGCACAAAGCGCACCGGCCCGCCAAACAGCCGCGCGCCGGCATAGGTCGACTGCCACGGGGCGATATGATCCTCGCGGGTCGACACGAAATACGCCGGCGTCTTTATCCGGCGCATATCGATCGGCACACCGGCCAGCATCACGCCACCGGGGTCTTTCAGGGCATTTTCCAGATACATCTTGCGAAGATAGAAGCGATGCATGGCGGCAGGCATGCGCGTGCTATCGCTATTCCAGAACAGCAGATCGAACGCCATCGGCTCCTTGCCAAGCAGATAGTTCTGGATGACGAAGCTCCAGATCAGATCGTTCTCGCGTAGCAAATTGAATACCCCGGCCATTTGCCGGCCGTCCAGATAGCCGGTCTGCTCGAGATAGGCGTCGATGTTCGCCAGCTGGGCCTCGTCAATGAACACCCCCAACTCACCGGGCTGGCTGAAGTCGATCAGGCTGGTGAACAAGGTGGCGGAGGCGATGCGCCTGGCCGGGTAGCGCTTGTCCTTGCCTGCAGCCATATAGGCCAGGGTGGAGGCGAGCAAGGTGCCGCCAATGCAGTAGGCGGCAGCATTGACCACTTTCTCGCCAGTCGCCGCCTCGATCGCGTCCAGCGCGGCCAGCGGGCCCTCCAGCATATAGTCTTCAAAACCCTTGTCGCGCAGGCTGGCATCGGGATTGATCCAGGAAATGACGAAGACCGTATGCCCCTGTTCGACCAGCCATCTGATCAGGGAATTTTTCGGTTTCAGATCAAGGATGTAGAACTTGTTGATCCATGGCGGCACCACCAGGAGCGGCGTCTGGTGCACCGTTTCCCCCACTGGCTGGTACTGGATCAGCTGCATCAGGGTGTTTTCGAACACCACCTTGCCCGGGGTCGCGGCGATATTGACGCCAAGCTCGAAGGCATCGGGATCGGTCATGCGCGGCATCAGCTGGCCGCCGCTTTGCTCCAGGTCCTCCAGCAAATGCGCCAGCCCCTTGATCAGGTTCTCGCCGCCGCTTTCCAGTGTTGCCTTCATCACAACCGGATTGCTGACGGCGAAGTTGCCGGGTGCCAGTGCATCGACCAGCTGGCGGGTGTAAAAAGCAACTTTTTCGGCGGTATGCGCATCCAGTCCGTCCACGCTGGCGACGCCAGACTGGATATGCCGGGCAAACAGCTGGTAGCTGTGGCGGAGCAGCGCAAAGCCCGGGTGATTCGACCAGGCTTCATCCTTGAAGCGCTTATCGGGCATGGCAGCCGGTGCCGGCTCGCCCAGCCAGAACTGGCGCATGGACTGCTGCAGCAGCGCGCCATAGTCCTGCCACATGTCTTGTTGCGCCGCGATCAAAGGCGCTGGATGCAGCAAGGCCGCCTGCCACCAAGCCTCGAAAGCATGGCGGATACTGTCCGGATCGGGAATCTGCACTTTGGGGCCATCGGGACGCAATGCCTCGGTCGACTGCTTGACCAGATACTGCTGCCAGCGCTGCATCAAGCCTTGCCACTCGCCCAGACGATCGTGTGCCGTGCTCATACCTGCTCCCCGAAGTGCCCGCCAATTCAAGCAGTGTAGTTGGCCCTTGTCTGCTCACACGGTTTCCAGGCGGCAAATGCTCGTACAGGCGAAATCGGCTTCTGGCCGGCGCGCGTATCTGGCTACTATGCCCAGCTAGCATCACCCATTTGAATACCAAGCGCTTGCTTGGTATGCTGAACAATCGCAAACACCCAGGGTCCTGTCATGAAAGCCAGCCACTTCCGCCTGATGATGAATATCTGGCCACCGTTTTTGCTGACCGGCATCCATGCCACCCGGGTCAGCGACGACTACCGCGAGGTCGACTGCGAGCTGCGCTTGCGCTGGTACAACCGCAACTATGTCGGCACCCATTTCGGCGGCAGCCTGTTTGCCATGACCGATGCCTGGTACATGCTGATGCTGATGACCATACTGGGGCGCGATTACTATGTGTGGGATCAGCATGCCGCCATCCAGTTCATCGCCCCGGCACGCGGCACCGTGACAGCACGCTTTCGGCTTGATGACACCATCCTCGCCGATATCCGCGCCAATACTGCCGGCGGCGACAAGTATCTGCCGCAGTTCATTGTCGATATTGTCGATAGCAAGGGCACGGTGGTCGCTCAAGTGACAAAGACCTTGTATATCCGCAAGAAACCGGCCAAGCGCGGCAGCGGCGCGACCAGCTAGACCACACTTGCAGACAGCGACGCCAAAGCGGCCGGCAAGCGGCTATGGCTGCGCGATGCCTGCATTGACGAGCTGCAAAGCAGCGGCAAAATCGAAATTGTCGACCAGCTCGCGCAAACGCGGCAGCCAGGCAGGCTCGGGCAGGCCAAAGGCATCGATATTGCTAGCGAGCCAGGCTTGCGACGCCACCTGATCTGCGGCCAGCAAGCTGCGAAATTGCGCAATGCGCGGCCTGTCCATGGCCAGAATGCCGGTTTTATGCGGCGAAGGCGCGCTCAGCAAACCAGCCAGCGCCGCATAAAGGCGACCAGGATCGATCGGCTTGGTCAGCACCGCAGTCATACCGGCCTCGATACAGGCGCGCTGATCTTCCGAAAGTACATTGGCAGTCAAGCCGATAATGGGCAGCTGCTGCCCCGCCTGGCGCAGCCGCCGGGTTGCGGTAATGCCGTCGCATAGGGGCATCTGCATATCCATCAGTACCAAGTCGTAGGATAGGCCGGCGCACGCAGCCAGCGCAGCTTCACCATCACCGACCGTATCCAGCTGCAGGCCCCAGCTTGCCAGGAGCATGGACAGAAAATCCACTGTCAGCGCACTATCCTCTGCCAACAACACCCGGCCGTGCAATATCGCTGCGCTGCTGGCGGGCGGCTTGGCAAGACTGACCTGGCCGGGCTGACAGGGCAATTCCA
>NZ_JAYRLZ010000436.1:0-2026 GCF_041904975.1 Chitinimonas sp.
ATGCTCAAGGCACTGAAACCGCGCCCACCGGCCATCATGGCCAGTGCCGCATCCAGCAAAGCCTGGCGGGTCTGCTGCTTTTTTTCGGTGCGAAGCAGAACGGAAGTGCTCATCAAATGTCCGGGTAAGGGGCAGCTGCCAGAAGCGCGGTAAACGCGGTGAATACCGTGGTAACACGGCCACGCGATAATTTAGCAGAAACAGACCGCAGCGTCCGATTTCAGTGAACAAGTGTTGACTGAAACACAAAATACAGGCATCTTGGTAAACACTTGTTCACTCAATTGGCTTTCCATGCGCCTGCTTCCCACTCCCGTCGTCAATCGCGTCCTGCCGCTGCTCAAGCCGGTTCGTGCCGCCGTCCAGGCCGGCTGGCTACGTGAAGACGTGATCGATTACTACGGCCGGCTACTGCATCCGCAGTTGCAGCTGCAACGCACGCTGGCGCGGGTGGCGGGCATCCGGGCGGTAAGCGAATCCACGATTGCCATCAGCCTTCTGCCGAGCAAAAACTGGCAGGGCATGCAGCCGGGCCAGCATATCGGGGTAACGGTGGAATTTGCCGGCGTGCGCCACCAGCGCCGCTACAGCCCGTGCCAGAGCGCCGGGCAGCCGCTGGAAATCGCCGTCAAACGCCATGCTGACGGCGTGGTATCGCCCTGGCTGCACACCGACTTGCAAGTGGGCAGCTATGTCGAGCTGAGCGCCGCCCAGGGCGAATTCGTCTTGCCAGCCACCCTGCCCGCGCAGCTGCTGTTCCTGGCAGCCGGTAGCGGCATCACCCCGGTACTGGCGCTGTTGCGTGAACTGTCGTCCCGCAACTACCAGGGCGAGGTGGCCCTGTGCTACTACGGCCGTCACCGGCGCGATATGGCTTATCTCGATACCCTGCAGGCCATGCAGATCGGCGGCAAGCCGCTACGCCTGCTGGTCGGCCTCACAGGCGAAGCCGCCGGCCCGAACGAGCTGACTGGACGCATCAGCACCACCCATCTGGAACAAGCCCTGCCCGCCCTGCGTGATAGTCATGCCTTTGCCTGCGGCAGCCACGGCTTTACCGAGGCAGCGAAGCAGGCCTGGCATGCCATCGGCGGCGGCAAGTTCACCGAAGAAAGCTTCACGCCGCCGCAGTGGCAGCTGCATGACGATGAAGCCATGCAGCTCACCTATGCACGCAGCGGCATCAGCCTGAGCGGCCGCACCGGCAAGACCTTGCTGGAGCAAGCCGAGGCGCATGGCCTCAAGCCAGCCAGCGGCTGCCGCATGGGCATCTGCCATACCTGTACCTGCCAAAAGCGCAGCGGCGCAGTGCGCGATTTGCGCACCGGCCTGATTTCGACCGAGCCGGATGAAGCGATCCGGCTGTGCATCAGCGCGCCCGTTGGCGATGTAACGCTCGACCTGTAATCAAGGACCCACCACATGCCCCACAACCGCACGCTCAGCCCCGAGGAAGCCGCCGCATTTGCCGCCGAGCTCGACGCCCTGCGCAACCGTCATCTGGCCGACCTGGGTGACGCCGACGCCCGCTATATCCGCCGCATTCGCGCCACCGTACGCCTGACCGAAGTCGCCGGCCGGCTGATGCTGTTCGGTGGCTTTTTTCCACCGACCTGGCTCGCTGGCGTGCTGCTGCTGGCCCTGTCGAAGATCCTGGAAAACATGGAGCTGGGCCATAACGTCATGCATGGCCAGTACGACTGGATGAATGACCCGGAATTTTCCGGCAAGCATTACGAATGGGATCACTTTTGCAGCAGCGAAGCCTGGCGCCGCACCCATAACTACCAGCACCACACCTATACCAATGTGCTGGGTCGCGATCACGATATCGGCTATGGCACGGTGCGGGTGTTCCCGGAGCAGCGCTGGCGGCGCTTTTACCTGCTGCAGCCCCTGTGGGCCCTGCTGCAGGCAGTGTTCTTCCAGTTTGCCATTGCCATTTTCGACCTGAAGCTGGATCGCTATTTCAAGGGCAAGGTCAGCCAGGAAGAAATGCAGCCCAAACTCAAGCCGATGCTGCGCA
>NZ_JAYRLZ010000437.1:0-2026 GCF_041904975.1 Chitinimonas sp.
GGACTTGCAGGCGGCGCGATTCTCCGCCGTGCTGACCAGATTGTCATTGAGCCAGCAGCCACTGACTTCATAGCGCTGGCCAACCCAGCGGCCCAAGCCCTGGTAGTACTCAAGATCGTCGCTGCCACTGGGCAGGCTTATGGTGCCAAAACCGGTCCAGCGGTCGTCGACGATCGAGCCGGTATAGCGTATGCCATCGCTGTAGGTGTAGCTGCCTTCACCATTCATGCGGCCTTGCCGGTACTCGCCCTCGAAGTAATCCGACGGCTTGCCGGGAATCCGCCATTCGGCGCGGCCGCGCCCCACAGCCTTGCCATCGACGCAGGCGCCCGACCAGCTCACCGACTCATTGTGTTGCGGGTCGACATTCCACAGCTTGCAGCCGGTTCTCGGGTCTTTTGCCCAGTGGCCGGCCCAGCTCGACAGAGCGATCAGGCTGATGATGATCAGCAGCGGTTTTTTCATCGGACTTCGTTGTTATTCAGTTTTCTGGATAGATCAGGGCCACAGCGCCCAGTGGCATAGGGGTTTGCTGTATTGCCACACCAAGGCGACTTCGCCGTAAAGGCCTGCCAGCATGATAGAGCATGCCCGGCCATCACAAAAAGCGCCTTGGAGTAAGTGGCAAGGCATCAGTTCAATTTTATTGAATCAACACAGCGCTGAGCGCGTCAGGTTTTGCACCGCAGCGGCTCGCCGCCTAGCGCCGCTGCTTGCCCTTGCCGCAGTTGGCGCCATCTCGGGTGGCAACGATCAGGTCATCGTCCTCCCAGCAGCCGCTCACCTCATAGCGGTCGTTCACCCAGCGCCCCTTGCCTTCGAACAAGGCGATATTGTCGTGCCCGCGCGGCAGGCTCAGCGTGCCGAAGCCCGTCCAGGCGTCATTCGCGATCGTGCCGGTATAGCGCACACCGTCGGCAAAGGTAAAGCTACCCTCGCCGTACATGCGGTTCTTGCGCATATCACCCTGGTAGCGATTGCCGTCCTTGTATTGCAAAGTGCCCTTGCCATCCATCTTTCCGGCGCGGTAATCGCCTTCATACCATTCGGCCACCTTGCCATTGAGCAGCCACTCGGCGCGCCCCGGTCCACTGGCCTTGCCTGCCACACAGGCGCCCGACCATTGCACCGACTCATTCGCCTGCGGCTCGTCATTCCACAGCTTGCAGCCATTGCTAGCGGTAATCCAGTTGCCGGCCATGGTGAACACTGGCGCCAGCAGTAAAGCCCAAGCAAACGTTTGCCTCATCACTCCACCTCGATCACGGTATGCATAGAAAGCGGCGATTTGAGCCGATGTGCCGCCTGACAACAAGGCAATATCACCAAGCGCTGCCGGCACCGGCGAGCGCCAGCGCTCAGGCCGGCGTGAAAAAGCGCTCGCGCATCTCATCCAGCCCCAGCTCGGCCAGCACGGCGTGCAGGCGTTCGGCCGCCTTGCGCCCGGGTCGGTTTTCCTGGCGGGCGATGATCAGCTCGTTTTTCATCGAATGCTCCCACCCCACCAGCTCGGTCACCGTCACCGCATAACCATGCGCTTCCAGCTGCAGGCAGCGCAAAACATTGGTCAGCTGGCTGCCGAATTCGCGGGTGTGGATCGGGTGGCGCCAGATTTCAGTGAGCGGGTTCTTCAGCATCTGCCCCTTGTGCTTGCGCAGCACACTGGCCACCTCGGCCTGGCAGCAAGGCACCAGCACGATGGCCTGCGCGTCTTTTTCCAGCGCAAAGCGGATCGCATCGTCGGTGGCGGTATTGCAGGCATGCAGGGCCGTCACCACGTCGATACGCTCGGGCAAGGCGCTTGCCGTGATCGAATCGGCCACCGACAGGTTGAGAAAATCCATGCCAGCAAAGCCGGCCCGCTCGGCCAGCGCGCGCGATGACTGCACCAGCTCATCGCGGGTCTCAATGCCGTAAATCCGCCCCTGCGGCGCCTGCGCCTTGAAGAACAGGTCGTACAGGATAAAGCCCAGGTAGGACTTGCCAGCGCCATGGTCGACCAGCGCGATATCGGGCCGAGCGGCCA
>NZ_JAYRLZ010000438.1:0-2012 GCF_041904975.1 Chitinimonas sp.
GTGGGTGTGCAGCTGGAGCAGCAAAATCTCGATGCTGCGGTGGTGTTCGGTAAGGAGGGCAGCGAATTTGCCAATGCAACGCCCTTGTTTGCCGAGCGCCTGACGCCGGTATGCGCACCGGCGATGGCGCAGCGCCTGCGCCAGCCGGCTGATCTGGCCAATGAAACGCTGATCCACCTGTCGGCCGACCATGCCGATTGGCGCGCCTGGCTGGCGGCGGCCGGCGTCAGCCACCCCGACCTTGCTGCCGGGCCAAGTTTCGAAGTAATCGATATGGCGGTAAATCTGGCCAGCCAGGGCCGGGGAGTGGCGATCGCCGACCCGGTGATGATCGCCGACGATCTGCTCAAGGGAAGCCTGTGCGCGCCTTTTGCCGCGGTGACGGTGGCGTTCGGTCATCGCTACTGGTTCAGCTGCCCGCATGGCCGCCAGGCCGAGCCGGCTTTGCTGGCCATGCGTGACTGGCTAGAGGCCGAGATCGCCGCGACGCTGGCGGCGCTGGCCACCATCGGCCTGGGCGAACAGGCGCCTTAGAGCCTGCGCACGATCTTTACGCGCCGATGCGAAAAGATCGTGAACTGGCACTTACATCAGCGTATAGCCACGGCCATTCAGGCAGGCCATCAGCGCGCGGCGGTGCTCGCCTCGGCGCATTTTCAGCTGCTCGGGGCTTAGGTCCTTGTGAATGCCGTTCGGATCGAACTTATTCACGCGAATCGACCAGGCATCGCACTCGCCCCGGTCCTGCGCCTGGCGCTCGCGGCTCTGGCCGTTGCGTGGTGTGATATAGACCGGATCATCGGGTCGGCTGGCCGGGTCATCTGCGCCAAACGGCTTGGCACGGGGTGCCTCCACCACGGTAAAGCGCTTGCCTTCGGCGCGGTAATACACGCCATTGAGCAGGCGGTATTCGACACCATTGACGCTGACTGTCTGTGCTGTGGCCGGCAGGCTATCCACATACAGGCCGACCGAGGGACTGACCGGCTGATACTGCTTGTCCGAGTACAGCCGATACCACCAGCCGCCCGACCAATAGAAGTCCACATCGCAATAAGTAATGCGCTGCGCATCGGCCGGCAATTTGCTTACCGGTGGCGGGGCTTTCGCGACCGGTGCGGCTGCCGGCGCTGCTCCGGCTGCCAAGGCATTGACGCTGGCAAACGAGATGGCCAGCAAGGCGGTAAGGATGAGTGAGGCGCGCATGGATGTTCCTGTTGAAGTGCAGGAGCGTGATCATACAAGCAGGCTGGCGCAGCCAGGTAGCCGGCCGCTGCAATGGATGGTGCTAGCGCGCCGCTTCAGACTTGATCGCGTGGATGGCGCTATTGAGCCGGTTCATCGTGTCGGGATGTTTGGCCAGATAGCGCTTGCTGATGTAAATGCCCAAGGGGCGTTGCTGCTCACTGACAAAGCGATAATTTGCCGGGTCCTTGCCTTCGCTGCGCAGGCTGTCTTCGAATACATCGCGGATGGAAAACACCGTATTGATACGGCCGGCATCGAGCATCTTCACCAGCGACCCGAGCTTGCTGGTGGCGCCTATCACCTGGTAGTCGTGCTCTTTCAGCCAGGTGTGCAGATTGGTCTTCAGATAGGTACCGACCAGCGCCTTTTGCCGGAAATCGGCCGATTTCGGGTCCATCGGGCTGCTTGCCGGAAACACCCAGCACCAGTTGCTGATCAGCACCGGCTCGGAAAGCTCGGCCAGACGGTCGCGCTCGGCATTGGCGGTAGCCACGAAAAAGCCGTCGGATGCACCGCTGCCCAGATCGTGTTCGATTCGCCCGAAATCGGGCACATAGCTGGTGGTATAGGCGAGGCCCGCCCGGTCCAGCGCGGCGCTGACCACTCGCCAACCCATGCCATCGAGCTTGCGATCGCGTTGGAACACATAGGGCGGCAGCTCGGGCGCCTGCAGCCTGAGGACGTCGGCTGCATTCCCCATGCATGCGGCCAGCAGCACCAGGACGCAGCGGTAGTCGATACGCATCAGCTATTCTCCCTGGCTG